>NZ_JBWEYV010000007.1:0-167839 GCF_056329745.1 Epilithonimonas sp.
AGGTCGCCGCCAGTTTTTTCAAAACCTCAATCATTTATTTGATTGAGGTTTTTTTGGCTTTATACCTATATGACTTAGCCAACTTAAACTATCCTATCCTATCATCAATTTATTGATTAACCTCTCAGATCATCTTTCTGAGGGTTTATGTACAACTCACATTCTTTGAAATTTGTATCCACGGTCTGGGTTTGTTATTTTTAGTATTATACCGTTTTTGAACATTGTGTAATTAGTTTAATACTAGATTCTGTGAACCAATGGATTTCTGTTAGGTATTATTTATGAGAGTTTTTCTTTGGACAAATTTGGACTTTTTTTGATAAAAGTCCGATTATATCTTTGTTAATAATAAAAATAATTATTTTGGTTAAAATAATTTTAAAGGTTCAGCCTTATGGAAAAGTTATTGAAAAATGTATAGGAAATTACCGTTTGGGAATTAGCAAAAAAGATTCAGATGAAATTTTTAAAATCAGAGGGTTTAAAGTTTTCATAATTTTAGATAACATTGCAATTGAATTGGAAACAACTTGCGGAAGCCCAAACACGAAGGGTTTTGATTTGTATAACAAAGATTTAGATATCTGGATCAAAGAAAATTTATTTTGTGATTATGAAAAGGGTAATCCAACTAAATTAGAATTTGAAATTCTTGAAAATCATACTGATTATATAAAATTAAAATTTGTAAAAAAAATTGCAAATTCATCTAAAAATTATTAATTATGAAAAACAAATACATTTTTATCGGTTTGTTATTTTCTATTTTTGGTAAAGCACAAGTTTTGGAAAAGGATAACTATAATTCTTACAATATAGGTAATGTTGGTTCTTTTGTTTTTAATGGACATACATTTCCCGGAGTAGGAGGGATGTTTACGTCTTATTATTCAGGGACTATTCCTTTAGATTTTCAAATAGTGTCAATTGATAATATGCACGATAAATCTTTAAAAATAACTAGTGGCGAAACCCAGTTTAAAAATGATGATAATAGGCGGTTTGTTTGGAAATCTGAATTTCGTTCTAAATGGGATGCTAGAATAGCGGGAAACAATATATTAAAAGTCACGTTGGAAATTTTCACAGGAGATTGTAAAGGAGAAAATGTTAATTTGGGCTCTGAAGTACAAGAAAGTAATGGCTACGTAAGCTTAGGCAGGCTAGTAGGTATTAGTTATAATACTTCTACTCAAAAGTTTCAAGTAGGAGCATTACTTACTAAGGAGAATGAATATGGTAATGGAGGTACAGTTTTTCGATACATTAATGTACCATCTCCGACAATTCCTGCCAATACTTGGGTTTCAGTAGGCTATACCTATAATAAAGTAACAGGAGATATTACTTATAGTATTAATGGTATATCATCAACTTTAGTCGTAAAAGGTTACTATGTTAAAAATTGGTATACTCCTAATCAGCATGTTATATTTTCAACTCCTCCTATGGAATCTACAAATGTAGCGACTACTTTTGCTGTTGACAATTATATTGTAGAGGCGGTCTCTACTTCATTATCTTCTACTGAAATAGCAAATTATTCTTCGGTTGTTGATGTCTTCCCTAATCCTACAAAAGGTATTTTCCATATCAATTCAAAAACGAAAGAAGATGTTTTTATTTATAATTCTTCGGGGCAATTCTTAAGAAAAGAAACTGTAAAAACAGGAGATAATATAATAGATATATCTGCATTTTCAAATGGAGTTTATTTTATTCAAAAAGGTAATGAAAAACATAAATTGATTAAAGAATAACTAATTTTTATTTACTTTTGGGCTTTCATTCTACTATGACCTCAGAAGAAAACCAAAAAGAACTCCAAAAACTGATACGGGAAAAGTTCGTAAAACCTTTAGATTCTATAAAAAGTTTTGAAGAACTAGCTGAGAAAACGTCTTTAAGTTTACAAACTTTAAGACGTTTTTTCGGAAAAATAGATACACATAAACATATAGGTACTACTTCGCTGTCTATATTGTGCAAATATGTAGGCTTTCGGGATTTTTCGGATTTTATGGCAAATTATGAAATACAAAATGAGTTATCGGAAAAAGATAAAAGTTTCATTAAAGATATGTCTGTGTTTTTCCGAAATGGAGAACATTATAATATAGATTATCACCAAAATACAATTATTGTAGATACTTTGAATGATTATGCAGTAGTTATCCACAAGAAAAAAAAATCTGATTTTTTTCTACCAATGCTATCACAAATATCATTGGTGTTCCAACTATTTCTTGGCTTGGTTACCGAATTATAATTTTTTCGGGCAAGATTGGTTTCGTAAGATTTTGAAAGAGCGAATGATAAAATCAGAAAATGTTATAGTGAAATTATCTCAATGTAATTTCTTATTTTTTGGAAATTATCTTTCACGGGGAAATTGTGAATATCTTCCCACGATTGCAAGTCTTCATCTTTTTTACAAACAATACAGAAGTACGTTTAGCTATATGCCATATCACGAAATGCGCTATCACACGATTTTGATGATTCTGGCAAAGGAAAAACAGGACGAAATAGAATTTCATAAAATACTGCACAATTATCTTGACGGTTTAGACAATTCCGGATTGTCCGAAATCCACAAACAGGAGTTATTGATTTTTATTTGCAATACACTTCTTTGGTTGCAAGAATATTCTCTTGCCTACGAACTTTTGAAAACTGCAAAATCCTTTATTAAAAACTATCCAAATCGGGGAGAAAGCGAAAAGGCAATGCATTATTTTGGCATTAATACAGTTTTTGTAAAAACCACTTTTACATTAGCTTGGATTGCCAACGGAGATTCTAAAACAGATGATTTTAAATTATCGGATTCCGATTTTGAAGACATCACAGGTTTACTCTACAATAATTATATCAAAATAATGTATTTTGTAAATTGTATAGTTACCGAAAATGGAATGATAAAAAAGAAACTCCTTTTTTCTGAGCTTAAATCTCTAATTGATATCACCAATTATTCCAAAATCTACGATATTCTTAACGATTTGGATTCCGATTTTTCACGTTACTTTTATTGATTTGCCGTTTTATTATTGGATAAATTTGGACTTTTTTTGTGGAAAACTGATTAATAGATTTGTGGAAAAATTAAATATTTATGAAAGAACTATTACTTATTTTCTCTTGTATTATAATTATCAGTTCCAAAAAGAATGAAAATTCTATCCAAAATTTACCAATCGAAGATTCTTCTGTCGCAATAACTAAGACCAATGAAAATAGTGCAGAAAAATTTGAAACACCTTCACAAAAACAAAACAATTGCAGTGGTAGAGATGAGAAAGGAAATTATAAAAATATAGTAATCAACCGTCTTCGAGATACTGGTAAAATACCACAATTTGTAGAGTTTAATGGTAACGGAAATTATGTTGTACAAGCTTATGATACAGAATACGGATTAACTTTCGGAGGATATGTAACCATTAATGAATGTGGAGAAGTAATAGATGTACAAGTAAATGCAGACCCAAATAACCAATGATTTTTGAAATTAGAAATAGCCTTAACCATTCAATCTACAGGAAAAGGAAAATGGAGATTAGGCTTAAATACTTCCGATTTTATTAACTGTTTTAACCATAAAGAAATAGTGATTTTTAAATTGGTTGAAGAGAGCATTGAAACAAAACTGTTTGTATCTAAACCTGACTATCCATCCATCCATTCATTGATTAACCTCAAACATTATTGTGATTGAGGCGTTTTTGTGGGCTGTTGAGAATAAGTAAGTGTGTTAGTAGAGCTCGGAATAACTAAATAAGTTCTACACCTGGAAAAGCCGGTTAAAAAGAAAAAGAGAAGTGCTATAAGCCGGATTCTGTTATAGCCTGTTATTTATCTGCGATTTGCATTGCTGCAAATCTTGAGCTGCTTACCCCTCATCAACGGACGGGCAACCCTTGACTGATGATATACTTAGCATTGCACCGCATAGAGTTTACCGGGTTTCACTACAGCCGTACTGTACTTGCTTTCTGTTGCACTTGTCCTATTTTCACAAATGACGGATGTTATCCGCTATGCTGCCCTCTGGTGTCCGGACTTTCCTACCCGCCACAAGGCGGATCAACAGGCCGCACTTCTCTTTTGCAAATCTAGTGATATTGTAGGAATTTTCTATTGTTATCCACAAGTTCTTTTGTGCGCAGCGCATCCCGGATGGAACGGCATGTCTGAGCTCATTCCAAAATAGGGGAGAATTATGCTGTGGTTTTTGGGATAGCGAGTAGTGACAGTCGGAAATGATGCCCAAATTAGCATCTTTGTGTGATTATTTCTTATCTTCGTTTGCGGAATGGACAGTAAACAGACAGAGTTTTCTAAACTGATAAAGGATAACCAAGGGCTTATTATAAAAGTCTCGCGCCTTTATACCCATTCTCTGGAAGATCGTGAGGATCTTTTTCAGGAGATTGTGTTACAACTTTGGAAATCTTACGACTCATTCCAAGGGAATTCTAAGATCTCGACCTGGATGTACCGCGTGGCCCTGAATACGGCTATTACGCTGTTCCGTAAGAAAACCAAGCAACCTTTGACTGATGAGCTTCAGGACTTTCATGGTAAGGATTTTGTTGAGGATAATGGTGAGAAGGAGCAGGAAATTGCCCTTTTGTATAAAGTAATCAAGATGTTGCCGGATGTAGAAAGGGCGATTGTGATGATGTATCTGGATGATGAGCCTTACAAAGAAATTGCGGAAACGCTTGGTATAACTGAAGTGAACGCCCGTGTGAAAATGAACCGATTGAAGAAAACACTTAAAGAATTAATGATAAAGCATGCCTAACCAAGATTTTGATATAGATTCTTTTAAAAAATCCTGGCAAGATCAGGTGATTTCTTATGATTATAATCAGAAGGATATTGAGCAGATGCTGAATAGCGGGTCGCGAAATTACGTTAAGTATATTTTGTGGATCAGCATTGCAGAATTTTTTGTGTTTGGCGTTATCAATTTTGTGACGTTGTTTTCTTCCAATTTTCATACAGATTTTACGAGTATTCTTAATAAACTACAGATCAAAAACCAATCTGAGGTTGAGTTTTCCCTGGATAGGCTTTATAATTGGATGAAGGTTGCCAGCCTTGTAATAACTGGTTTTTTTGTAGTTGTTTTTTACATTAATTATAAAAGAATTAATGTAGAAGCTAATTTGAAAAAGTTTATCATTCACATTATCGCCTTCAAAAAAACGGTTAATCTTTTCATTATTTCCAACATTGTCCTGCTTCTATTATTCATTGGATGCTCTACCACTCTTATTATTTATACCATCCGGATGCAAAAAATACATTTAGATAATCCTACATTTTGGGGACTTATAACAGGCGTTATTCTCAGTCTTTTGATTTGTATTATTCTGATTCTTGTATATTATAAAATTGCTTATGGTATTATCTTGAAGCGCCTTTCTAAAAACCTGAAACAGCTGGAAGCGATTGATTCTCAGAAAAACTAAGAACCGATATGGGCACAGTTCATCAATTTTCCACAATTTTACGTATCTTTGCAGCCATAAAAGTTCTTTGAAATGCTGGGAAGAAGACAAATCCGCGAAAAGATTGTAGAAACACTGTATTCTTATTATCAAAATCCAATTAAGTATGATGTACTGGAGAAAAAAATGTTTCTCGACATCAGCAAAATCTATCATCTTTACATCTACGAAATCAATTTTCTTGTAGGGCTGAAACGATTTGCTGAGGATCAAATTGAAATTGGAAAAAATAAATTTTTGAAAACCAATGCGGATGAAAATCCCAATCAAAAGTTTGTATGTAACCAGGTGTTGATTCAGTTAGAAGATAATGAGGAACGTAAGAGTTTCTCTTCAAAACATAAAGATCTTATCTGGGATCCCAATGATGAACTTCTTGTAAAGACTTTCCAAAGGATAAAAGCTGGGAAACGCTATCAGGAATACATGGCAGATGAAACAATATCTTTTGAGGATGACCAAAAGTTTATTGGTAAACTGTTTTTGCGCTATGTGGCAGAAAATACAGATTTACACGACCGTTTTGAGGAAAAGGAAATGTCTTGGGCCGATGACTTCCATATTGCCAACAGCATGATTCAGAAAACCATTGGTTTTATGAAAGAAGGAGAAGCGTCTCACACACTCATCCGTATGTTGAAGGATGATGAAGATGAGGCGTTTGCCACAAAATTGCTAAGGTCATCTCTCAATAACTGGGAAGAGACCGAAAAAAAATTGGGGGAAAGACTTCTCAACTGGGATCTTGAAAGAATTGCCCTCATAGACCGCATTATCTTGATTGCCGCTATCACAGAGATGGATCAGTTCCCGGCAACAGCATCCAGAATTATTATTAATGAATATCTTGATATTTCTAAAATCTACGGAACAGAAAAATCCAATATTTTTATTAATGGTATTCTTGATAAATATACCAAGGATCTGAATAGGATCTAAGGGAATACGACAAAATCAATCAAATCATATTAAATTAGATTAAGTATGAAATCTATCAAATTATTAAGCCTCGTTGCATTATGCACCATTGCTTTTTCCTGTCAAAAAAAGGAAGCAAGCGCACCTGCGGCTGAGCATATAGACTCCACAAAGGCAGCTCATATCACCAATGCTTTGTCGCAAGAGGAGCAACCACAAGATGAAATGCTGAAAGAAGCTAAGGAAAAGCCTTTGACAACGGTAGCGTTCAGTGAGACCGATCACAACTTTGGCGAAATCAAAAAAGGTGAAAAAGTAGAACATGTTTTCGAAGTCACTAATACCGGAAAAAATCCATTAATTATTTCCAACGTTAAACCAGGCTGTGGTTGTACAGTTCCAGACTATACAAAAGAGCCGATATTACCAGGAAAAAAAGGAAAAATCACCCTACATTTTGATTCTACAAACTTTGATGGCGCAGTCAACAAAGCTGCAGACGTCTATGTGAATGTAGAAAAAGCTCCTGTAAGATTAACATTCTCCGCTAACATATTACCATAATTATTATGCTGACCATATTTTTGCAGGCTGCCCCGGCGCAGTCTATGACACCAACTATTATCATGATCGGACTTATGTTCGTTGGATTTTATTTTCTGATGATCCGTCCGCAAATGAGAAAACAAAAACAAGAAAAGTCTTTTCAAGAAGCTTTAAAACCTGGTGCCAAGGTGGTAACCACTTCGGGGATGCACGGAACCATTTTTTCAATTAACGAAGATGGCGTAGTTTTGGAAACTTTAAGTGGCAAGCTTAAATTTGAGAAAGCTGCTATTTCAAGAGATTTTACAATGGCAAGATTTCCTGAAACTTTCGGGGTAGAAAAAAAGAAATAGAAGTTTCTTTTAGGAATAAAAAAAGCGGGTGAAAATTTAATATTTTCGCCCGTTTTTGTTTTATAATCGTTTATTTGGTGACGTTATCAATAAACTCCAAAATCGACTCTTTGCTCCAGTCCATAGAACTGTCCTCTTTCTTTAGGATCCTGCCATCTTTTGCAACAAGATAAGTAGTAGGAAATGCAGAAGGGAGGATTTTAGGATCTAACGGGCTTTCTGCGATATAAACAGGAACCGTATAATTGTTTTCTTTCAAAAATTTCCTTACAGCATCTTCCTGATCCTGCATAGCTATCAAAGCAAATTCGAGTTTGTCTTTTCGCAGATCATACAGTTTTTGGATGGTAGGCCATTCGGTCCTGCAAGGTGGGCACCATGTCCCCCAAAAATTAAGAAATAATACTTTGCCTCGCAGGTTCTTAAGATTGGTGCTGCTGGTGTTAATACCTTTCAGATCTACATCCAAAACTGTCTCGCTGAGCATCGTATCATTATTGATTTTTTCAACTGTTGGGCTCATCGCAATCTGCTCTGTCACAAAATCACGCAAAGGTTTAATAAGCACAAATGCAGATAAAACAAGAATCAAGATAATGTAAATGATATTTTTTCTGAAAAAATTCATGATTGATATTTCGATAGATTTGGACTGTGTTATAGCTATTTGAGAAGAGCGTTAAACGTATCTCCCTGTCTGATGTCGCCTGTGTTATAACCTTTCATAAACCATTCTTCTCTTTGCGCAGAGGATCCGTGTGTAAAGCTTTCCTGATTAACATAGCCTTGCGCTCTTTCCTGTATATTGTCATCACCCACCGCCGCCGCTGCGCTCATAGCTTCCTGAATATCGCCCGGTTCCAAAAATTTCTCTCGGTTTTCTGTCTGTTTAGCCCAAACACCAGCATAGAAATCGGCCTGCAATTCTGTAGCCACAGAGACTTTATTCAATTCCGTCTCAGGATAGCGGCCGCTTTGTCTCAGGTTGTTGGTTTTTGCTAATGTTCCCAAAAGATTTTGGATATGATGGCCATACTCGTGAGCCAAAACATAGGCTACAGTAAACTGACCTACTTTTGCCCCAAACTTTTGTTGAAGTTCATTAAAGAAGCTCATGTCCATATAAATGGTTTGGTCTTGTGGGCAATAGAAAGGCCCCATTTCTGACTGCGCGGTGCCACATCCCGAGCGGGTTGCATTTTCAAACATCACCACTTTGGCTGGCGTAAACCTGATACCGTTTTGGTTAAAAACTTTGTTCCAGGTTTCCTCATTTTCAGCGGTCAGCATTCGTACAAATTCGCGAACATTCACTTCTTGTGGCGTGAGTGCGCGCTGCTCAGTTTGCGTTTGGCTAGAGCCACTGTTATTAAGAATTGCCGATGGGTCACCGCCAAGGAAAAAGACTATGGCTGCTATAATTATTGTTCCCAATCCTCCGCCCACAAGAGCTCCGCCGCCGCCGCCGCTTCCGCGTCTGTCATCTACGTTATCACTTCTGTCGTTTGTCCATTTCATAACTTAAAATTTGTGTTTTAAAATTAGCAAATTCTTTTGGATTGCAGTTGTATAAGCTAGCTGAGCAGTTCCTTAATGGATTTTTTTATTAAAATCAATCATTTTCAAAGCGGTTACAGCTGCCTCTACTCCTTTATTACCTAGGTTTCCACCACTTCTTGCCATCGACTGTTCTTTGGTATCATCGGTTAGCACACAAAAGATTGTTGGTGTATTGGTAAGGATATTACAATCCTTAATACCCTGTGTAACGCCAGAGCAAACGTAATCAAAATGAGGGGTTTCCCCACGGATAACGTTTCCAATAGCAATCACAGCAGCAAATTTATTGGTTTTACAAAGCTTCATACTAGCGAAGCTCAATTCAAATGCGCCGGGAACATAGAAGATTCCAATGTTTTCTTCTCTGATGCCTTCCTTCAAAAGAGTTTCAACAGCTCCATCTCGAAGGTTAAATGTTACAAAATCATTCCACTCAGAAACAACAATGCCGATAGAATATTCATCGGCATTGGGTATGTTAAGTGGCTTATAATCTGAAAGATTGGTAGTTGCCATTTATTTAATAATATTTTGTCATTTCTATAAAAGCGTCGGACTGGCCGTTGTCATAATCCTGATATTTTTCGTCTATTGTAGAAAAATATTTTTTGGCATCAGCGTTTTTCTTAAGTGCCAAAGCCAGCATGCCTGCTTTTTTTGTAAAGTAATAAGACGTGTAGGGATCATCCGAAGCAGAAGATGCTTTGTCAGCCAATGTTAAAGCGTCATCAGCTTTGTTAAGATTGGACATACAATCTGCCATTGCGCCATATTTCAAAGCAACGAGAATTTTGTTGCCAGAGCTGAAGTTATCCAACAAATCGTACGCTTTCTGGTAGTTTCCTTTTTTGAATTCGATTAGACCGGCATTGTAAGCAGACAATTTCCCTGCTTTTGTGCTAGAGAAGTCGTTATATGTACCAACAAAGCCTGGGTTCGCAACAGATTTTCCGCCTAAGGCCAGATCTTCTTTACCATCGGCAAGATTCTTTTGTGCTGCAAGGTAACTTTTGGTAGCTTCTTCATTCTTTGGTTCCAAAATAAACTGTTGGTAACCAAACCAACCCAAAACGGCTACAATCAAAACCCCAAAACCGATCGTAAGGGCTTTAGAATTTTTTTCTAAGAATGATTCTATGTTAAGTGCTTCTTTATCAAGATCTTTAAAGAATTCTACTGTTTCTTTACCTTCGCGTTCTTGTTTTTTGTTATGCAGATCTGCCATAATTTAGTTATAAATGAAGTGCAAATTTAATGCTTTACTTTTGATTTGCAAAAACTTCTTTTTCTGTTAGTTAAATTATTATTAATATTGAAGGATTGAGTAAACTTCCGCATTATATTTCTTAAGCCTTTCTTTGCCTTTCAGAGCTTCCAGATCAATCAAAAAGCTGAACTGTGCAGGTATTGCGCCTTGTTTTGATACTAGTTTGGCAGCCGCTTCTGTCGTTCCTCCTGTGGCCAGCAAGTCATCATGGATGAGGACGCGTTGCCCGGTTTTAAGATGTCCTGTTTTCATTTCAATTTCTGCGGTTCCGTACTCTAGATCATATTTTTCACCAATGAAAGGTGGCGGCAGTTTTCCGGCTTTGCGGATAAGTACAAAAGGCACATCCAGAGCCACGGCTATGGCAATCCCAAAAAGATAACCACGGCTTTCTATGCCGCAAACCACATCAATTTTTCCTCGGCTAAAGTCCGCAAGGTCTGCTATAACTTCTTCATATAATTTTGGTTGAAGAAAAATTGGGCAGATGTCTTTAAACTGTATACCGGGAATGGGAAAATCCGGCACATTTTCGATAGTTTCTTCGAGTTTCTTGATTAATTCTGCAGATGCCATTTATTTTTGGGAGTTGTTGATTTTATAGGTTGTTATTTTCCAATTGTTATTAACGCCTTTCAGTCCATAGGTGACATTCAGGGATGTGGTTTTTCCGCTTTTGTCTGTTACATCATAAGTCACATTCACATTAGCCGAATTATCTTTGTGGTAAGGTACGGTTATGTTTTTTACATTGATATTTTTAACAGAGCCAAATCCAGAGTTGGGGTTGGAGAATTTATCATAAGATCCCCAATTTGGATTTTCCGAAGCTTCGAATGCGGCTCGTAGATTTTGCGAAGAAATGTTGTTTAGGAATTTGCTGACTGCAGCTTTTGGATCTCCAGAAGGTTTTGCAGCTGGAGCTGGTGGGTTTTCCAATCCTGGTGCCGCTTCCGGCGTTTGGTTAACGTTTACAGAATCGTTTACAACAGGTGCAGGAGGTGTGTACAGTGCATCTCCGTTGACAGGAATGCCTGTTTTGATCATTTGCAACACTTTTTTAGTTGTTTTTACACTTAGTTTGATGTCAATTTTATTTTCGAAAATTTTATCTTTTGGCAATGATGCATATTTAATTGTAAAACCTCGGAAAGCTGGATCCTGCATTAGATTTTTGGAGGTTGATATTTTATTGCCGCCGCTCGATATTTCCATAACGGTTTCCAGAGCGGCACCTTCAAAATCAACACGGTTACCATTGTTATCTACCAATTGTGGCACGACTACTAGACCTTTTGATCCTGTAAGGCTGTCGCCTGCAATGTTCCTTACAATAATATTAAGCGCAGCCGCATCGATATCGTTCGGGTCTTTCTCCGAAGCAATTTCATTTCCGAAGATATTCATCTCGCCAAGACTTGGTGGAGAGGTACTGCTCCATGCAATCCCATTTTTCTGGGCGACCTGATCAGCCATCGCAAAAATCTCAGCCGTGTTTTTACCGTCCAACAGTTTTCCCAGGGCGGCAATCTCAGCAATGTCACCGTCTGCTTCTACGCCAAAGGTTTTAAGGATGTATAATGCTTCATTAAATTTAACCTGTTTCAGGGTAGGAAGGCTAGACGCCATATCGTTGATACTCTCCTGAAAGCTTTTTCGGTTGCTGCCGTCGACACTTGTTTTTTTACAGCCGGTCATCAATACCAGCAGCATTGTGAAGACGATGTATTTTATGTATTTCATTTTCAATGGGATTTATTTCTAAAAATAGCAAATCTTCTTGATTTTCTATTCTAAAATTGATCAAAGTGCAAAATTAAATTTAAAATTTATAATTTGCTGATTTTTCAAAGAAAATTAAAAAAAGTAACTTTACAAAAAATTAGACTTAATGCAGAAAAAATTGGTTATAGATGTCCATAGTTTTTCTTACAAAAAAGGCGGAATTCCCAAAGACGAGTCGGGGAATGGCGGCGGATTTGTTTTTGATTGCCGTGGCATCCTGAATCCCGGGAGAGTAGAAGAATATAAATCACAAACCGGCAACGATCCTGGTGTTCAGGAATTTTTGGAGACAAAAACCGAGATGCCGGAGTTTCTAAAGTTGGTGCAAGGTATTGTTTCCATCAATATCAAGAATTATCTGGGTAGAGGGTTTGAAAACCTACAAATCAATTTTGGATGCACCGGTGGGCAACACCGTTCTGTTTATGCGGCTATTAAAACGGCAGATTTCATTAAGGCTAATTTCCCCGAGGCTGATGTAAGTCTGCATCATGATGAGCAGCTGCACCTAAATCCGGTAACTGTATGAAGGCACTGATTTTTGCGGCAGGCCTAGGAACAAGACTGAAACCTTTTACTGAATCGCATCCGAAAGCTTTGGCGCAGGTAAATGGCGTGGCTCTTCTGGAAAGGAATATCAAGTACCTGCAAAGTTACGGTATCAATGATTTTGTAATTAATATTCATCATTTTGGTGGTCAGATTTTGGCTTTTCTGGCTGAGAATGATAATTTTGGTGCTAACATAGAGATTTCTAACGAATCTGATGAGTTGTTGGAAACCGGTGGTGGACTGCTTTTTGCAAAAAGGTTTTTGGAGAACGAAACAGATTTCCTTATTATGAATGTGGACATCTTGACTGATCTTAATATTACTAATTTTGTCAAACATCACCTTAATAAAGGAAGGATGATTACATTGGCCGTATCGGACAGGAACAGTTCAAGAAAGTTATTATTTAATGATCAGATGCTTCTTAAAGGATGGAAAAACCTGATTAATAACCAAAAGAAAGTTGTTGGGGGTATTTTCAAGTTGAGGGAATTGGCATTCAGTGGGATTCATTGTATTAATTCTGATATTTTTGGGAAAATAACCCGAACCGGCAAATTCTCTATAATGGATGAATATATGGATCTGATGAAAGATGACTACATCATTGGATACCAGCACACCGCCAACCTGATAGATGTGGGGAAACCTGAATCTATTGAGGAGGCAGAAAAATTTTTTAAATGACACAGGAAGATAACGAGAAAAAGCTACACGAAAGCCTGAGGCAAAAAACCTGGGATGAGACTGTGACCAAAGACAGCTGGATGGTTTTCAAAATCATGTCTGAGTTTGTGGATGGATACGAAAAGATGGCCAAGATTGGTCCTTGTGTTTCCATCTTTGGATCTGCAAGGCTTAAACCGGATAGTTATTATTATAATATGGCGTCTGATATTGCGAAGAAAATCACAGAGATTGGTTTTGGCGTCATCACAGGCGGCGGCCCAGGAATTATGGAGGCGGCCAACCGTGGTGCCAACGGCAACGGAAAATCCATAGGTCTTAATATAGATTTGCCATTTGAGCAGCACTTCAATCCTTACATCGATAAAGGCTATAGCATGAATTTCGATTATTTCTTTGTGAGGAAAGTGATGTTTGTGAAGTATTCTCAGGGGTTTATCGTTATGCCAGGTGGATGGGGAACGCTTGATGAACTTTCAGAAGCATTGACATTGATTCAGACCAATAAAATCGGGAGATTCCCTATCGTTTTGGTAGGTAGCGAATATTGGAATGGCTTGCTGAACTGGTTTACCAATACACTCGTAAAAGAGGGCTTGATTGCCGAGCAAGATCTAATGTTGTTCCGTGTAGTGGATACTGCGGATGAGGCCGTAGCGCATATCAAGGCTTTTTATGATAAATATTCGGTGAGTGTCAACTTTTGATGTGGCATATAATTTGAGCAAATTCTAGTTAGTATTTAAATAAATTTACGCGATGAAAAAATCAATTTTAATATGGTCTTTTGGTATTTTATTGATCGGTCTTTGTAGTTTCAAGGCTTTGGATTTCTTTTCTTCTATGACTAAAGTAGATTACATAGATGGCACAAAAACACTCAAGTTTACGACCAAACTTAATACATCACATATCTCTCAAGCAGTAAAAATAGATCCTGCAACGGCAGGTTTTGAAGCAGAAGTAAAAAAATATGTTAATAATAATGTAGATGTAGCGGTTAACGGAGCTCCTAAAACGCTGACTTTTACGGGGAGTCAGGTAAATGGTGAAACCGTTTGGGTATATTACGAGATTGGGAATGTTTCTGATATTAGCAGTTTGAAGATAAGAAATAGCTTGCTTCTAGGAACTTTTCCAAAACAGGTAAATATCATGAATATTACTTACAAAGGAAGCCTTAAGACCATTAATTTCCAAAAAGGTAAAGAATCTTCGGAAGTTAATTTTTAATAAAAATGTCAGCAAATTCTGCTTACATTTTTTGTTTTTAGTGACAGTGGGAATGATCCATTCCTTTGCTGCTCCCGGGTTGCTGGATATGCATGGCTTCAGATCTTGGTGACACATAAGGTATTCCCAGTTCTAGACCACGGAGGACGAATAATCCGCCAAGACAAATCATCATTACCGGAATAACCCGTAGTATTTTCACACGGAATGTTGCTGTTATAAAGTTGCCAAGAAAAACCACGGCAAACATAAAAGGAAAAGTTCCAATCCCGAATAAGAACATGAATAGGGCACTCTGCCAAATACCGCCAGAAGCTAATGATGCTGTTAAGGCCATATAAACCATGCCACAAGGTAGGAAGCCATTAAGGAGGCCTGTAGCAAACCGAGACTTGTAATCCTGACGTTGCATGATCTTGCCAAGTTGCATTTTCACTTTCAATAATGCTTTGGAAACCAGTGGAATTCTTGCTGCGAAATCTTTCCCTCCGAATGATGAAACAGCCATTACAATGAGCAATATACCAACTGCTATTGTAAGGTATTGCTGGAAACCTGCAAATTCAAAACTCTGCCCGATGATTCCTAAAATAGCTCCAAGAATAGAGTAGGTGAGGATTCTGCCTAATTGATAGGTGACATTCTGAAGATAAAAATTAGCCTTTTGATTTTTGGTAAGTCCCATAGACAGTGCAATAGGTCCACACATGCCAATACAATGGAAACCCGATGCAAAACCTAGTCCTAGTGCTGATATGATAAGTGCTATTTCCATAAGATGTCGTAATCTACCTGGTAAGGTATTTTATTTTCTTTCCACTTTAATTTTAAGGTATATGAACCTGCAGAAATTACTTTTTTCGGGATGAGAAATACATTGTGCTGAAGCGCAATTTCTTTCTTAACATCCAGGTTAGAATCATTGGTGCGAAACAATACAAAATTGACTTTGCCATTATCTGGCATAATTTCGTTCGGGAATGAAATCATCATGCCCTCCGAAGTGGCTTTGTATGCTGGTTGTTGCTTTAACTTAGTGGCATTGTTTTTTGCATCAATTACCTGCTGGTACTCCAACTCCTCTTCGTAGTAATTATTACTTATCATTTCGGCATTTTGTTTTCCCATAGGAAATACAAATATTAGAAATAAAATAAATATGATAAAGCATCCCAGAGCAATGGCAAGCCCGTGTCCCCAATGTAACTTTTTCATTGTTTTAATTAAAATTGAAATTTAAAAGGTCCTTCAAAATAAGTCGTGTATTTGTCCAGCAATTCACCATTCATATCATAAACGCCTAAAACAAGGTTTTGTTTGGACAACTTCATTTGGCTTTGCGGGAAACTCACATTAATGGTTCCTTTTACCATGGCATCACGTTTCATTACAATTTTTTCAGATCCGCCACCAGATGTAATCTCACCGTTGGCAGGCTCAATAATTTTAATGACAACAGTTTTTGTTTCATTAGATTTATTAAGGAAAGTATAATTGTATGTATTGGTAATTTTATTGTCTCGGATAAAAAATGTCGATCCCGGTGGTTTTAGGAATTTGGCTTCCATATCGCCACGGTTATACAATAAAAATCCTAAGAAACCCATTAAGAAGACAAGAACAGCGGTGTAAGCTTTCATCTTCGCGGTAAATTTGAATTTTTCTTGATTTTCAATTTCCTTCTCAGAAGCGTATCTAATGAGACCTGTCGGCAATCCCACTTTTACCATAACTTCGTCACAAGCGTCTATACAAGCCGTACAGTTAACGCATTCCATTTGAAGTCCGTTCCTAATGTCTATACCGGTTGGGCATACAACAACACACTGTTTACAATCGATGCAATCGCCTTTTCCTGCTTCAGCTCGGTCTTCGCCTTTTTTCCACTTAGAACGGTTTTCGCCTCGTTTGTAGTCATAAAAAACATTAATGGTTTCTTTGTCAATTAGAACCCCTTGCAATCGGCCATATGGACAAACCATTGTGCAAACCTGCTCCCGGAACCATGCAAATACGAAGTAAAATGCTGCCGTGAAAAGAATCATCACCAAGAAATTGGTAGGTTTGGCAAATGGTCCTTCCTGCATTATTTTAAACACCTCTTCATATCCCACAACATACATAAACATGATGTGGGTAATGATTAAGGAGATTAGAATAAACAGAAACCACTTAAGCGATCTTTTTCCTATTTTTTCTGATGTCCATGGCTGGTTGTCAAGTTTGATCTGCTTGTTTCTATCACCTTCTATGGCGTACTCTATTTTACGGAAAATCATTTCCAGAAATATAGTTTGGGGGCAAATCCAGCCACAAAAAATCCTACCGAAGGCTACTGTAAATAATATGATAAAAACAAGTGAGGTAATTGCGCCAAGAGCGAGAATGAAGAAATCCTGAGGATAAAAAGGCTGCCCAAATATAAAAAACTGTCTGTCTATAATATTGATGAGCAATATAGGATTCCCATGAAATTTGAGAAATGGTATGGTGAAATAAACTATTAGCAGTAAGATGCTTACGATCACCCTGTAATTGGTATATTTTCCTTTTGGTTTTCTAGGATACACCCATTTTCTTTTTCCGGTGTTATCCATTGTGCCAACAGAGTCCCGAAATGTTTCGGCTTCTGCCACCCAACTTTCAGCTTCGTTATACTTTTTTTCTGTTGTACTCATAAGTTATGAATAAAAAAAAGAGATCGCCCGGAAAATAGCTGTAATTAAGCTTTTTCCAAATACCAGTCCCAAGGCAGGACGGTATTTTTTGACAATCTCTCTTGTATGTTAAAAATTATTTTTCCCAGTGTGCCTCTGTACCTTGTGGTGCAGCACCTCCCTGAGCTGGCGTAATTGGCGCCTGTTCCTGATTAATGTGATATACATATGCTGCTACATTTTGCATATCAAAACCAGATACTACACCATTTTTACCCCATGCCTGCATGGTAGGATTGTTTTTACTACCATTGTCAACCATGTAAAAAACGTTTTTGAATAATGTTTTTTCAGGCTGGTTGATCCAGAAATTGTCGGTTAAGTTTGGTCCTATACCACCTTTACCACCTTCACCATGGCAAGACACACAGTTGGTTTCGAAAACTTGTTTACCAGCCTCTACATTATCTTCGGAAAAAACGGCAGTTTCCAATGTTGGCTGTGTTACAGTTTTCATATACTCATCTACTGCCGCAATCTGCTCTTTATATTCTTGGTCATACTCTTTGTATGGATGAGCAAAATCTGTTAAAAAGTAAGATGATATGTAAAGGATGCAATATGCCACACCAAAATAGAAAAGACCTAACCACCATTTTGGAAGCTGATTATCTAGCTCCATAATACCGTCAAATCCATGATCGATAAGGATGTCTTTTTCTTCTTTCTCTGATTGACTTTTGAAAGCACCATTCCACAGATATTTAAAATAAGGTATTTTTTTCTCTGTGATATAAGCTGCTTTTTCTCCATCTGTCAATTTTTTGAATTTCTCATTCTCTATCAGATCGCCAATGGCTGTTTGGATAAATACAATGATTATACTAATAAGTGCTGTACCCAAAAAGTATTTGGAGGTCAAAAAATCGGATGTTTGGGAGAACATGTAAAAGACTACAAGCAATAATCCTAATACAATTAGAATATTAATATAAACAGGGGTTCTTCTTTTCATGATTGATTATCTTTTAAGTTACAAAGTTTTGTTGTCATCATCTTCTATTGAGTCATCATCCAAGGGTAGATTTTCTTCTTCCTTATAGTATTTTTTTGGTCTGTTGATCACAATATAAACAACTACCAGAAAAAACAGGATAAAAATCACCATGGCTAAGGTTTGGAAGAAACCCGCATTTTCTACGTTGGAGACAATGTCTTTAAAACTTTGAGGAATCATTTTAATAAAATTTAATTACTGGCAGTTTTAACTTCTGTAGTTTTGATATCTGTCCCTAGTCTTTGCAGATAAGAAATCAATGCTACAATTTCTCTTTTTTCCAATGGAACAAACTGTTCTCCAGCTTTTGTCTTATTCGCTTTAGCTTCTGCAAATGATTTTTTCACATCGTCTGCTTCGGCAAAAACATTTTTAACAATACCACTTGCCTGATGATTCATCCAGCTGTCAACACTGTCTACCTGAGCCTGTGTGTACGGAACATCGAATGTGTTTTTCATCAGTTCTATCTTAGCTTTGCTCTTGCTTCTGTCCAGCGTATTTTCAATCAACCAAGGATATCTAGGCATGATAGAACCTGCAGATGTAGATCTTGGGTTATACATATGTTTGAAATGCCAAGAATCTGGTCTTACACCACCTTCTCTCTGCAAATCCGGCCCAGTTCTTTTGGAACCCCATAGGAATGGCCTGTCATAAACAAACTCTCCTGCTTTGGAATACTGTCCGTTTTTACCGTTAAATCTTACCACCTCGTCTCGGAAAGGGCGTATCATTTGAGAGTGGCAGGCATTACAACCTTCTCTGATATAGATATCTCTTCCCTCAAGCTCTAGTGGAGAATAAGGCTTAACCGCCGATATGGTAGGCACGTTGTCTTTTACAAAAATGGTAGGTAAGATCTCCATAGCACCCCCGATTGCCAGTGCAATGAAAGCAAAAATTGATAAGAATAATGGTGTTCTTTCCAACCAAAGGTGGAATGTTTCACCTTCTTTTCTGCCTTTATTGATTTTTGCCAATGCAGGAACTTCAGCAGGAACTTCTTTTTGGAATGATCCGCTTCTGGCTGTTGCAATAACATTGACAACCATAAGACAAGCACCAAGAAAATATAGTAAACCTCCTACAAATCTCAATTTAAAGTAAGGCAGAATAGCTGTTACAGTATCCAACCAGTTTTTATAAACCAATGTTCCGTCTGGGTTAAACTGTTTCCACATAAGACCTTGTGTGAAACCAGAAATGTATAAAGGAACGGCATAGAAAATAATCCCTAAAGTACCCAACCAGAAATGCCAGTTAGCTAATTTTACAGACCATAATTTGGTTCTCCACATTACCGGGATAAGGTAATATATCACCCCAAAAGCCATAAAGCCATTCCATCCAAGGGCACCAAGGTGAACGTGACCAATAACCCAGTCTGTAAAGTGACCTACCTTGTTAACCGTTTTTGTCGCCAATAGTGGCCCTTCAAAAGTGGCCATACCATAACAAGTAACTGCGACAACAAAGAACTTAAGTACAGGGTTTTCCCTTACTTTATCCCAAGCTCCTCTCAGTGTCAGCAAACCGTTAAGCATACCTCCCCAAGATGGTGCAATTAGCATAATTGAGAAACCTGTACCTACAGCCTGAGCCCAAGCTGGTAGTGCTGTATATTGTAAGTGGTGAGGTCCTGCCCAGATATAAACAAATATAAGTGACCAGAAGTGGACAATAGATAATTTATAAGAAAATACCGGTCTGTCTGCAGCTTTTGGTACGAAATAATACATCATACCCAATACAGGAGTTGTAAGTACAAATGCCACCGCATTGTGACCGTACCACCATTGTACCAAAGCATCTTTTACACCAGCGTAGGCAGAGTATGATTTCCAGCCCGCAAAGGATAGAGGAACTTCCAAGTTGTTGAAGATGTGAAGCATGGCAATAGCCACCCACGTTCCTATATAGAACCATATGGCCACATACAAATGCCTTACTCTTCTTACGGCAATGGTCGCAAACATATTGATACCAAATATCACCCACAATACGGTAATTAAAATATCAATAGGCCATTCGTGCTCTGCATATTCTTTAGATGTATTAATACCCATAAAGAAAGTAATCACTACAGACACAATCATCAGCTGCCATCCCCAGAAATGAATCCACGACAGTGTATCACTCCACATTCTGGTTTTTAGAAGTCTTTGCATAGAGTAATAAGCTCCAGCAAAGAAAGAGTTACAGACGAATGCGAAAATTACCGCACTTGTATGCAGCATTCTAATACGTCCAAAACCAAATGCACCCTGCGAATTGATTAGCCCCTGAAGACCGCCCGTTCGCAATGTGTGAATGGTTGGGTCATCTGTTCCCAGAAAAAATTCTGGTAATTCAGGATAAAATAATAACAACGCAGCGGTAAGTCCTAATAAAAAACCTACAATGCCAAAAATGATTGTCGCAATAAGAAAGGCGCGAACAATCCCGTTGTCATAACTAAACTTCTGTGTTTCCATATCTACAAATAGCAATTATTCTTTATTATCTTCTTTAGGAGTTGCCTCCGTATCTTTTTCTTCTTTTACCTCGTCATCAAACAAAATCCGAACTGCCGGTGATTCATCATCTTCAAACTGTCCTCTTCTGGCTCCAATAATGAATATTATCAAGAATATTACAGCCAGCGAGACGCTGCACACGATCATCAGGTATAGGATCTCCATTTGTCGGACAAATTTACATTAAAAAGAGTTCCCAAATTTAGTTAAAATTACTGACTTTGATCAGAATGACCCAAATATGGATAATTTATAATCGCTCTAAATAATAGTATTGTTAGAACTTTATTTTGAAATACTTAGAGCTTCTAATCCATGTGGCAAGCGTTGTAAAAGTAACCACTGTAATAGAGCTGATAGGCATAAAGATAGCGGCGAATAATGGGTGCATTTTTCCCGAAACTGCAAAACCAATCCCTATGATGTTGTAGCATAGACTTATGACAAAAGTAATCTTAACAATACGGATGGCATCTTTGGAAAGATGAAGGAATTTATCAAGCTCGGTAATTTTTTCACCGGTCATAATGACGTCTGAGGCTGGTGTAAATGTATTGCTGTCATCGGCAATCGCGATGCCTACATTGCTTTGTTTAAGGGCGCCGGCATCGTTAAGGCCATCTCCCAACATAGCGACCTTTTCGCCTTTGTCCTGTAATTCTTTAATGAAATCCAGTTTGTTCTCGGGGTTTTGATTGAATTTCATCGTAGCCACATCAGGAATTAATTTTTCCAGGATTGATTGTTCTGATGCATTATCTCCACTCAGGATGTTGATTTTATAATTCTTTAAGTGAGAAAATAGTTGAGAAAGATTTTTTCTGTATTCATTTTTGAACAAAAATTTACCCAAAAACTGATTGTTTTTGCTGATATAGACGGCTGTCTCCAGATTTAAAGGCTGTTCTCCTACAAAACTGGCGGAGCCTATTTGATAATCTGCACCCCTTACTTTACCATGGTAGCCTTTCCCAGAAATTTCTTTAAAATCTTCCACCTCAAAATAATCATCGTTAACTTGTAGAAAATCGTACAAGGATTTGGAAAGCGGGTGGTTGGAGTTTTTGAGGAGTGATTTGATGTTCTTTAGGTCATAGTCATCTATTTCATTGCCAGAGAAATGGATATTGGTTTTCTTGTTTTCGGTAATAGTCCCGGTTTTATCAAACACCAAAGTGTCAACTTTTGCAAGCCTTTCTATTGTAAGCGTGTCTTTGACATAGAATTGGTTTCTCCCAAGGATTCTCATAATGTGCCCAAAGGTAAACGGTGCCGACAATGCCAAGGCACAAGGGCATGCCACAATCAGGATAGCAGATACTACCTGAAACATTTTTTCCATGTCAACGCTCGACCAATATAGGCCTGCTACTAAGGTAATTCCCAATACAACAAAGGTAAAATACTTGCTGATGGTATTTGTCATCGTGTCCAGTCCGGTTTCAAATTTTTTGAAAGCCTCCTTGTTCCATAGTTGAGTCAAGTAGCTTTGATCCACACTTTTGATGACTTCCAGTTCAAGCACAGAGCCGGACTGCTTACCGCCAGCAAATATTTTGTCGCCAGGTTTTTTAGATATGTAGGCGGATTCTCCGGTGATGAAGCTGTTGTCGATATTGCCTTCCCCTTTGATAAGTATTGCGTCTACCGGGATAATCTCTTGATTTCTAACCATAATTCTGTCTCCAACGGCCAGTTCCGACAGTAGGATGTTTTCTTGTTTTCCATCAAAATCGACTTTGGTAACGGCAATAGGATAAAAAGATTTATAATCTCTGTCGTAAGAAAGTGAGTTGTAAGTTCTTTTTTGGAAAGTTTTCCCCAATAGCATAAAAAATAGCAAGCCACAAAGTGTATCAAAATAACCCGGGCCGTAATCTGTTAATACCTCATAAACGCTACGCCCGTACAATACAAAAATACCCAGCACGATTGGTACGTCTATATTGACGATTTTGTTTTTCAAACCATACCACGCGGATTTGTAATAGTCAGATGCTGAGTAGAATACCACTGGGGTAGCCAGCAAAAACATAATGAGCCGGAACAGGTTTTTATAAGAATCCAGCCAAACGTCATTACCGTTAATATATTCCGGGAAGCTAAAAAACATGCCGTTTCCAAATGCGAATCCGGCTACTGCCAGCTTAATCAGAAGACTTTTATCAAGATTGTCATGTTTTTTGTCGGCAGTTTCTAGGTTGATAACCGGCTTATAACCCAAATTGGTGAGAAATTTGGCGAGTTCACTCAGTTTAAGATCTTCATCTTTAAAAGAAATCTGAAGTGTTTTCCTGGTAAAATTAACCTGAGAGTACTTGATGTTTTTATTGATGGTGTGGAGACTCTCCAAAAGCCAAATGCATGAAGAGCAGTGGATGACCGGAATTTTAAAAGTAACGAGCGTTGTGCCGCCTTCTGAAAAATCCACAACTTTGGAGAAGATTTCGGGAGTGTCAAGATAATCGAATTGCGTCGTGTTTTCGTCACTTGGTCTTACACCCGAATTTTTGTTGATTTTGTAAAAATTATCGAGATTATGGACATTAAGTATTTCGTAGACAGACTGGCATCCGTTGCAACAAAAGACCTTATCATCAAAAAGGATTCGTTCTTTATCGATTTTCTGACCGCAGTGGAAGCATTGTTCTGCCATTAAAAAATTCTCAGATATTTGGATCACAAAATTACGCTAAAAATCTTTGTTCATCGTGTTAAAAAATCCTATTTTTGCTGATAAATGTCATAGATATGTCTCTGGAACAGCAATTGGTTATAGAAGAAAACTTCTCAAAAGCTTTTAATAAAGAATCCCTGCGCAGCAGTTTGTCTCCTGAGGATTTTGAATCTTATAAAAATGCCCTCAAAAATCTCGAATTCTCAAAAGGTGACATCGTTTTCGAAGATGGTGAGTCACCAAAAGGGGTTTATTACATAGAAAAAGGCACCGCCAAATTGTCGAAATCCGGAGTGTATGGGAAAGATCAAATTCTGAGGTTCTGTAAAGATAAAGACCTAATCGGTTACAGATCTTTACTTTGTGGTGAGAATTTCCAGGCCAAGGCAGAGGCTATGACTTCTATGAAAGTACAGTTTTTACCTTCCGAGATCTTTCTTCATCTCCTAGAAGTGGATCCCAAACTATCCTATGCCATGCTGCAAAAAATTGCCTATGAATTGGGCGAATCTGCCAATACGGTAACCTTTCTGGCTCAAAAAACGGTAAGGGAAAGGCTGGCAGAAATCCTGGTTTTGTTGGAGCAAAAATTGGGAACAGATCCCGAAGGTTTTATCAAAATTTCTTTGACAAGGGAAGAGATCGCCAACCTCATCGGTACAGCTACAGAAAGTGCCATCCGTTTGATTTCCGAATTTAAGCAGGATGATCTGATTTCGGTAGAAGGAAGGAATATCAAAATACTTAACAGAGACAAACTCATTAAGCTAGGTCACGTCGTGATTTAATAGTTGATAAACGCTAAGTGATAGGTGATTTTATAAGCATTCTTATCATTTCTAATTAATAATTCATCATTTAAAATTCCTATGTCTGTACATTCAGAAATAAAAAAAATCACCACCGAAACCTTACGAAAAATGAAATTCGATAAGGAAAAAATCACCATGCTGACGGCTTACGATTTTACCACTGCCAAAATGGTAGATGCCGGAGGTGTAGATTCTATATTAATTGGTGACTCTGCGGCAAATGTTATGGCTGGTTTTGAAACCACTTTGCCTATCACCTTGGATCAAATGATTTATCATACACAATGCGTGGTGCGTGGTGTGGAAAGAGCTTTGGTAGTGGCGGATTTGCCATTTGGAACTTATCAGAGTAATCCCGAGAAAGCCTTGGAATCTGCCGTGAGGATGATGAAGGAAGGTGGCGCCCATGCTATTAAGATAGAAGGCGGCAAAGAAATCGAAGATTCTATCAGGAAAATAGTTAATGCGGGAATCCCGGTTTGTGGACATCTTGGGCTGACACCTCAAAGTATTTACCAGTTCGGGACTTACAAAGTTCGGGCAAAAGAAGAGGCCGAAGCTGAAAAGTTGATTGCAGACTGCAAACTGTTGGAAGAGTTAGGTTGTTTTGCTGTGGTGTTAGAAAAAATTCCTGCAGCTCTCGCCAAAAAAGCTTCAGAAAGTATTTCTATCCCGACCATAGGGATTGGAGCCGGTCCGGATTGTGACGGGCAGGTTTTGGTTTACCACGATATGGTAGGGATGAATCAGGGGTTTTCACCCAAATTTTTGAGACGTTATCTCGATTTGTATTCTGAGATTACCGGCGCTGTTTCCCAATATGTGAAAGATGTAAAAAGTTCGGATTTTCCTAACGAGAAAGAGAGTTATTAGTTGTATCAAATAATTGATTTTTACCCTTTCAAATATTGTCTTTTGAAAGGGTTTTAATTTAAAAAGAGCGGAATGAGAAATCCAGGTGCCATACTTTCGATGTTGTTTTCAATCTTGTTTCTATTGTCCTGTCATTCTCAGAAAATGAAATATGGAACAAAAACCGAAATTCACGATAGAGCCGATTCTTTAAAGTCTTTAGCCAGAATAAAGTACATCAAAAATTTAGATTATTCAGATTATAAGCCGGGGAAATTTGATAACAGGAAAATTGCGGTTAATTACCGTTTTCTGAAACCAAATAAAGTTGAACAGGGCAAAAAATATCCTTTGATCTTAGTCTTCCACGGCTCTGGTGCGGTGGGGAATAATAATACATCGCAGATGGGGATTTTGTCTAGGATGTGGCTGCTGCCGGAGAATCGGGAGAATTATCAGGCTTACGTTTTGGCGCCACAATTCCCCGTTCGGTCATCCAATTATCATCTTGATGAAAGCAGGAATGTAAAAGTTTCTGAATCTAATGAATACCTCGATCTGGTCTTAAAATCAATTGATTCATTAATCATCAACGAAAACATCGATAAAGACAGGATTTATGTAATGGGCTTTTCTATGGGAGGCGCAACAACGTCCAACGCTATTTCCAAAAGGCCGGATTTGTTTGCGGCTGCTATCAATATATCAGGGATTTCTCAGTTTGATAAAATCGATGAACTTACAAAAATGCCGATTTGGATTGTTCACGGGAGTTTGGATACCGATAATTTTCCTCAAAGCAATTTCAGGTTTTTTGATGAAATGAAATCCAAAGGTCGCGTTTTTCTTTGGGAATATAAAGACAAATACCATAATAATATTCTGTCGGCAGAATTGGTGGATGAAATCCCAAAATGGCTTTTTAAAAATATAAAAAATAAAGAATGAGAAATTTTCAGGCGCTCATCGCCGCAACCTCCATTGGAGCTATACTTTGCCTTGTAGTAGGGTGGTTTGGACTCTTTCCACCGGATATTAATTATTTGATTAGCAAACGTGTTTTTTATGTCTTGGTAGGAGCTAGTTTTATTATTCAGGCTCAGGTGCTGCTTGACAGGCGTTTCTACTATCCCTTAATGGTTGCTGGCATACTTTGTATTGTAGGTGCATTTTTGCCATTGGATTCTGAGATAGCGGTGATCAAAACAGTAGGCCTTCTTGGAGGTGTCATTATTTCCATGTTTAGCAGGAATCGTGTCTCAAGAGATTAGAATTATGAGTGATCAAAATTTTACAGACTCTCAGATTGTTTATGAAGACAATCATATGATGGTTATCAACAAAAAAGCCGGGCAGCTTGTGCAGGGCGATAAGACCGGCGATGAATCTTTGTTAGAATTGATTAAAGATTTCATCAAAAAAAGAGATAATAAACCGGGTAATGTATTCCTTGGTTTGGTTCACAGAATAGACCGGCCCACTTCTGGATTGGTAATCTATGCGAAAACGTCAAAAGCGTTGTCACGGCTTACGCAGATGGTAAAAAACCGGGAAATCAAGAAAACCTATTGGGCAATTGTGGCTAAGGAAATGATTCCCCATTCGCAAAGGCTCATTCATTATCTCAAAAAAAATGAGAAGAATAACAAAGCCATCGTTTTCCCGAAAGCGACCGAAGGCGCCAAGGAAGCGATACTGACTTATAGCCTAATCAAAACTCTGGATAATTATCAGCTATTGGAAATTGATTTGGAGACAGGTAGGCATCACCAGATCCGGGCGCAACTTTCCAAAATTGGCATCCCAATCAAAGGTGACCTGAAGTATGGTGCGCCAAGATCCAATGCAGACGGCGGGATTTCCCTTCATGCTAGAAAACTGGATTTTGTTCATCCGGTGACTAAAGAAGCTGTCGAAATTATCGCTCCCGTTCCGCAGAACGATGCGGTTTGGCAAGCTTCTGAATCATAAAAAACTCCGAAAGAAACTTGTTTCTTTCGGAGTTTTAATATTATAAGGTTGATGTCTCTTCTTTCTTTTCTTGATTGAGCATATTCGGCGCTTCTTTGGCCAATTTATTTTTTGTAGGGATCTTGTAGTTGAAAGATAACCCAAAGTTTCTAGAATCATTTTTGTTTCGGATGAAGACATTCGGAACAGCATTCGTTGTCCTAAGATTGGTCTCAACAGTATTGAAAACGTCGTTGGCAAACAAGGTCAGCGTCATTCTTTCTTTGTTGAATTTTCTGGATAGGGATAAATTTAATGTATTATAGAATGATTTGTTTGGATAGAAGAAGAACTCATTTCCTTTTGTTAAATAAGTGTAATTGGCAATGAATTTCGTTTTAAAAGGTAAAATAAATTGTCCAGTTACATTATAAGTCCAGTAGCCCTTCGGGTTGATAATCTGATCTATCTGTTGCAGCTGATATGAGCCGTAGAGGAAGATAAAGCTAACCTTATCGGGATTCATATCCATCTTCATAATATCCTTGAATGGTGTATTGAAAATTGCTAATGGAACCGGGAATCCAATGTTGAAATTGTGCGTTTTCATTCTGTCCAGATTATCACTAGTCTGTGAGATCAGGTCGCCCGTTCTGGATACTTTTTGCACTACCTGATTCTTTGTATTGGTAAAATTGTATCCTATAAATGCATAATTCAATGCACTTAATTTAATTTCGAAATTATCGAAAATTGTAGGCTGCAGGTTTGGGTTTCCTGTGTAATCTATATTCTCATTGCCATATCTGGTATTGTTTGGGTTCAGGTTGGCAACACTTGGTAAGGTTATTTTTTTGTTATAATTGATATTAAAGAATGCAACTTTTGGGATAATATTATATTGGATACTGGCATTGGGAAACACTTTGAACTTTTCAAAAGATCTCAGATCACTATAAGCTCCGGTCTGTTGGTTAAGGCTGGTTCCGTTAATATTATAATTTTCTCCCCGAAGTCCTAAAACAAAATCCATTTTCCCTTTTGTTGCACTGGCTTCGGAATAGAAAGCGGTAGTTTTACTTTTGTAATCCAGGTTTTTTATGCTGAAACTGTCTGCGGAAAAATCCACTTGATCATAATAGGCGCCAAGACTAATTTTGCCCTCATCCAGTATTTTGATAGGTTGTGCATAGTCAACGCGGAGGTTATATACATTTTGATTAGAGCCATTGTTCAAAATCGTTTCTGTAGTGGAAGGAATGGGTAAAATATTTTTACCGGCTTGGGCAAAATCATTATTAAAATTGGTATAAGAGCCTTTGAATTCCAGCTTTTTATTTTTATCATCAAATTTTTTCTGATAGGTTGCGGTAACTTCATTACGTGTATTGGTTTGATCCACTTTATCCTTACCGTTAGATGCTGTTCCCTGAAATAGCGAGTAACGATCCACATAACGATCGGATGATCCCAAAGACAAATTGTAATTCAATAATAGGCGATCTGCCCCAATGTCGAAAGTGAAGGCACTTCTCAGATATTGATTTCTGTTATAATTATCATTGTACAATCTAGAAATTTCATCAATAGTAGATTTGGTTTCGTTTTCGTTGTAAGATTGCCCCACATTCAGTTGCCATCCAAACCACTTGTTTTTGGAATTCAGCGTAAGGCTGTTATTAAATTTATTTCTGAATTTTTCATAATCACTAAAACGGTAACCGCCGGCATAAGTGGCCGATAGGTACGACTTGGCGTTCCTGCTTGTAATGATGTTAATAATGGCACCACCGGAGGTTGCCGGGAATTCTGCCCCAGGTTGCGTAATGATTTCTATTCTTTCTATGCTGTTGGCAGGGAGACCTTCTAGGTAGGCTGTTAGCTGGGTGCTGTAGATGTTAAGCGGCCTGCCATCCATATATACATCCAGTGCTTTACCTTGATAAATCATCCCCGCCATCTCGGAGACAACCAATCCGGGTATTTTTTGCAATCCTTCCAGCGTATTTCCAGAGTTGAGGTGCGGTTGCTCAGAGAAATCATAGATTGTCCTGTCCGCTTTTTGCTCAACCGCTTTTTTGGTTTTGGTAATGGTTACCGATTCTATCTGTTTTTCGTTGTTGTCATTGTCTTTTTTAGGTGTTTCCTGTGCTGACAGGTTTTGTAAAAAAAATAATGCGCCAATCGCGATAGTAGATTTTATCTTCATAGTTTAGTTTATCACCTATTAGACAGTAGAAATCCTGTTTTGTTACAAGTTAATTAGCTCTGTCTTTTTCATCAAAACTGATATTTTTCTTTTTGATTTGTTTTTTGTGGTTTCCGAAGGTGTAATTGACACTCAGGCGCAGGCTTCGGCCATCCCAATAATTGTTCATATATTGTGTGTTGTCTTTGAAATAGATTTCGCCACGATACCGCTGCGCAAAAATATTGCTGACCGACGCATTAATCTGAAGTTGTTTGTCCAGCAATGCAATTTTTATCCCCGAATTGAGGTTTGAAAAATTGAGAAAGTAAGAATTCACATTTCTATAAGGTAAATCCTGGCTGTAGTTCAGGAAAAAAGAAACGGTTTTTTTTCTATTCAGCATCACCGTGTTATAGATGGAATAGCTTACCGAATATCCTTTTTGCGGTGTTGCTTCAATATTATAGATTTTGGAATCTGTTAAAGAACCGTTCACTGAAAGGCTGGCTTCCCAAATTTTAAAAAAATTGTCGGTGTAGGAAGCATTAAAACCATAAAAGTTATTGTCATAATGATTGAGATAGGTCCCGATTTGTGACAAACCATCTAAAAAGGAAACCTGACCAAAGCCGTCGGTTAGTCTTAGGTAGTAGATGGTTGCCGACCACTTGTTATTATAGGTGTAGCCTAATTCCAGATTGTTAATGTAAGATGGCCTCAACAAAGGGTTTCCCGAAGAATAAGAATAGGGATTTTCATACCAGCGGAAAGGATTCAGGTTGCTCATGCTCGGCCGGTTAATTCTCCTGGAATATGATAAGCTAATAACATTTTTCTCTTCTTTATATGATACAAAAGCGGTGGGGAACCATTGCCCATAATTATACTTGTTACCAATGTTGTCCGCTGGTGTAAAGCTTTTTGCCTGAGTGTTCTCATAGCGCAAACCGGCTTTGGTTTCCCAATGGTCTCCGAAGTTTTTGGCGTAACTGGCGTAGGCTGCATAATTTTCTTCCTGATATTGGAAAAGATTGGCTTTCTGAATATCAGGGACTTCCTGATTGTTGATGATATTGTAATAACTAAGGTCGGTATGGTTCTTAAACTGATTATATTTCAAGCCGGTTTCTATAGTCCCAAAAGAGAAAGGCAGCTCTAGGTCGCCTTGTACCGAGAAAATCTGAGGTTTAACTTCGGACTGGGTCCTCACATTCTGAACACTGTTTTCTGGCAAAGAGAGCGTAGAAAACCGAACGTCTGTGGGATTATTATTCTGGTAAAAATTAGCCGCAAAACTGAGTTTTTTCCCAAGCGTATCCAGCTTTACGTCATAGTATGTGCTCAGTGTATGCGTCGGCGATTTTTCCCTGTGATAAGTAGTGGTAAAGAGGTTTTTCTCAATATTATCACTGCTAATATTTCTGGTGGTATTGGTAATGTCCATCCCGGATTTGTCGTGTCCGTAGATGTATTCTAATCCAACTTCAGATTTCTTGGTGATTTTGTAAGAAACATTGATACTTGGCGAAAGATCCTGCCACATATCTTTGCGGAGAGATTCGCTATAGTTTTGAGAGCTTCCCAAGATCGAATACCTTTCATTAGATCTTTTTGCGCCGTCCGTATAATTGGTTTTGAGGCTCAAGCTCAGTTTTTCGGTTTGATAATTAACCGCGCCGCTGATGTTTCCATTGTGATAAGTTCTTTGTGTCAATGCTGTGTTGATGTTTCCACTGAAACCAAGATTGGGATTTTTCTTCAGAATAATATTGATGAGTCCGCTGTTTCCCTGCGCTTCATATTTGGACGGAGGTGTGGTAATCACTTCGATTTTGGCAATATTTTCTGAACGAATATTTTTCAGATAATTGATAAGTGCACTGCCGGAGAGATTCAGCATTTTTCCATTAATCATCACATTCACCGCGCTTTTCCCGATAATAGAAATCGAACCAAGGTTATCATCTACTTTCAGCATGGGAACGTTCGCCAATGTTTCTGCTCCATCCATCCCTTGTGACGCAATGGAGGCTTCTACATTAAAGATGAGGCGGTCGGCTTTTCTTTCCAGCAATTTTTTCTTAACAAGGATATCAACCTGTTCTATCGTTTTAAGACTGTCTATTTTGGTTTGAGACAGTACGCATATCGGAAAAAGAGCAGTAATTATTAGATATTTTAATTTCATTTATGGTCTGTATAATGGTTTAGAAAATATTTTTGAATCATTGGCTTAAAGTGCATCATCAATTTTTATCAATTGGAAGCGGTCATCCAATCTGATAAATTCTTCCATCATAGCTGCATGGCCTTGGCCAACGATAATCACGATATTCTCGTCGTCATCAGATACTGCATTTTGAACATTCGAATACATAATAAGATTTCTCCGGTACCAACCTGCCACCAGATCGGAGCCATAAAAATCAGGCGCTTTATTAAGTCTGTTAAAAAGGGAAATGTAAACCGCTTTGTTACGTTGCAGTTCCTCGGGTTTGTTGAAACATTTTAGAATGTCGGCCAAATTATTTTGAGAAAAGCAACGACGGCTTGCAAGCGTTGATTTTTTCATCTCTTCCTGAAATGCATTCTCTGGTAAGGTTTTCATCTCATTGGCCTTTTGCTGGAAAAGGTCAAAGCGCATATCTGCTGGATAATCCATTGCGTAAACCTTACTATTTCCGGCCTTTTTCGCCAGCCTAAATCCAAACTGGAAAATCTCGCCTTCTTCATAATACCTTTTTTGCCAAGCCTTGGTAAGTGTGTCGTTTTGATAATAGGCTTTTCCGTGGTTATACAACTTATAAAGCCTGTCCAGATCGTCTTGATTCTTGGCGGGATATTCTACAAAAACTTTTGAAGGTCTGTAGTTTTTATTTATTTTTTGTGTTATTTTTTCCAGATCATTTTGCCGCTCAGGATTTAGGATGTTTATCTCTTCAGATTTGGCAGCATCTTTACCGGGGTTGTTAAAATGCATGGTTCCTATCAAGATAATATTGACTTTTTTTTGACTGTAATAAAGAGAGCAGATCATGCTGAGTGCAATTGTAAATAGGTATTTCATAATTTTAATTATTTATAAGGGCAAAGATATTTGTGGTTCATTTCTACTCAAATACTGTTTAGATTAAGCTGCATTTTTTTCAGGTTAAACCATTTTCGTCGGAAAAATAACCGTGTTCATCGGAAAAGTTTAGGAAATAAGAATGAGATCAACATACATTTGGGTATGAAAAGACAACATATTATATTTCTTCACATTTTTTACTGGATTTTCTTTGTATGGTATCAGTTCCGGTATCAATTTGTTCCTGATAATAATGGTGAACAGTTTTTCGTCTACGCACTGGGGTATTCTTTTCTTTTTGTGAATGTATTGACGTTTTATCTCAACTACTTTTTCATTTTGCCAAGGGTTTACAAAAAACAAAAGCTTTATGCGCTGGCCTGCGGGCTCATCGGGATGTTTGTTTTTTTTGCTCTTTCTAGATATTTGATTGAGGAAGTTTTGTATCCTGTTCTTTTCGGATTCCATAATTATCACGAGAAAACGACCTATACCTTTTACTTATACGATAATCTGTTTTACAGCTACACCACGATTTTTATCAGCACATTGATTTGGTTTCTTAATAATGCGCTGACGGTAGAAAAAGAAAAACGCCAGCTGATAGAAGAGAAGAAAAACTCCGAACTCCAGGCTTTGAAAACTCAAATCAATCCGCATTTTATCTTCAATTCTTTGAATAATATTTACTCGCTTGTCTATCAAAAGTCAGATAAAGCGTTGCCTGCTATCGAGGAACTGAGTCAATTGCTGAGGTACAGCACCAAGGATTTGGAGAAGGATTATATCACCATTGACAAAGAGATCACCTATATCGAAAGCTTAATTGGGCTGGAGAAGCTTCGCATCAAAAATCCGGAACTCATCATTTTTGAAAAGAATATTCATCATCCAAAAACAGAAATTTCGCCCATGTTGTTGGTGCCATTTGTGGAAAACGCTTTCAAACATGGCGATTTTAACGGGAAAGGATTTATTCTCAAGATTATTGATACGGATGGCGTACTGCATTTTTATCTGCAAAACTGGAAAACCAACAGGCAAAAAGATACTTCGTCGGGGATTGGAATTGAAAACGTGCGGAAGAGGCTAGAGATTTTGTATCCCAAAAAATATCAACTTGAAATAAAAGATTCTGATGCCGACTATATTGTAGATTTGAAAATAGATGTTACACCATGACAAAGATAAAATGCATCATCGTGGACGATGAGTTTCTGGCGATTTCGCTGCTGTCACGCTATGTCGAAAAAATCCCTTTTCTGGATTTGGTTTACTCCACAGAAAACCCAATTTCTGCACTTGAATTTCTTCAAAATAACCAAGCGGATTTGATCTTTTTGGATATCCAGATGCCAGAACTTTCCGGCATCAACTTTATGAAAATAGTTGGCAATAGGCTGAAATACATTTTAACGACCGCCTATTCCGAATATGCCCTAGAAGGTTATGAACACAACGTTATTGATTATCTTCTGAAACCCATTTCATTCAGCAGGTTTGAAAAAAGTGTGGAGAAAGCTAAAGAACGTTTTGACCTGAGACAACTTCAGGAAAAGTCACATTTTTTTGTAAAATCTTCGGGTCAGCAGCATAAGATTTTGTTTGATGATATTTTCTATATCGAAAGTATCAAAGATTATGTTAATATCAAAACTGACAATCAGGAATACATCGTTCTGGATACACTCAAATCTTTGGAAAACCAGTTGCCAGAATATTTTGTGAGAGTGCACAAATCTTTTATTGTGAATACCAATAGAATCCTAAAAGTAAACCTTAAAAGTATTATTCTATCATCAGAAACGGAGATTCCTTTAGGTGAAACCTACAAGTCCGGGTTTTTACTGAAACTTAAATCATAATTTTTTCTGTCCTTTAAAGTAAAAAAATAATAGCGCCGTCATATTCATATGGAGTCGCTATCTTTACAGCCAATGACCGAAAAAAGATCTGCATCAATAACAGAAGTCGTGAAAAATTACGGCTCACAGCTCTTGCGCTTTATCAATTCTAAAGTGGCAAAGACTGAGGATGCAGAAGATATACTTCAGGAAGTCTGGTTCCAGACCAGCCGGCTAACCAATCTGGATGAGTTGGAAAATGTGGGAGCCTGGCTTTACTCGGTAACGCGTAATAAAATTATTGACAGCTATCGCAAAAAGAAAACCGAATCCCTGGAAGATTTTGTCTATCAGGATGAAGACGGTGAACTGAATGTGAAAGATATTCTTTTGGCAGACGACAGCAATAGCCCGGAACTAGCGGTGTTCAAAGAGATGTTTTGGAAAGAACTTATGGACGCACTAGACGAATTGCCCGAGAAACAAAGACGGGTTTACGTACAAAACGAGCTGGAAGATAAAACCCTGCAGGAGATTGCCAATGAAGAAGGTGAGAATATCAAAACCATCATCAGTAGGAAGTCTTATGCCGTGAAGCATTTGCGAAAAAGGTTGCAGCAACTGTACATCGATCTTAAAAATTAAAAGAAAAAAATGAGAAAGCATAAAAAAAAGTTTTGGATGATATTTCCTTTTGTAATTGTTGCAATCGGATTATTTATTTGGTTTTTCCAATGGTTGTGGAATATCATTTTACCCGATGTTTTGGGCGTTAGGAGCATCAGCTACTGGCAGGCCTTCGGAATTTTGTTGATTTCCAAAATACTATTTGGTTCTTACTCTGGTAAAAAAAGGTTTGGAGGTCATTCTTCCTGTAATGATGATTATAAAAGCGCATGGAAACAGAAATGGGAATCCCGTTTTTGTGACAGCGAAGAGGAGCGGGAAAAATTCAAGGAAATGTGGAAACAACGCTTTGAAAGCAAATTTTGCAAACCAAACCCAGAGCAGGAGAAAGTTTGATCTTAAATAAAAAAACCTCACAAATCTGTGAGGTTTTTTTATTGTTATAGAAAAGGAATATAATTAACTTTCTCTTTCCATTGCTTTGATAAGGTTGAGGGCAGAACCTGCCTTAAACCATTCTATCTGTCCTGCATTATAAGTATGATTAGCTTTGATGGTATCTCTGCTTCCATCAGCATGTACAAACTCCAAGGTTAGTTGTTTGCCTGGCGCAAACTGATCAAGGTCTAGGAAATTAATGATATCATCCTCCAAGATTTTATCATAATCTTCTTTATCTGCAAACGTTAATCCCAACATACCTTGTTTTTTCAGGTTCGTTTCATGGATTCTTGCAAAGGATTTTACCAGAACAGCCCTTACGCCCAAGTGTCTTGGTTCCATGGCGGCATGTTCCCTAGAGGAACCTTCGCCATAATTTTCATCACCTACTACAATCGTTGGGATGTGCGCCGCTTTGTATTGTCTTGCACTATCCGGAACGGGTTTGTACTGGCCGTCCAGTTCATTTTTGACATTATTAGTCTCCATGTTAAAGGCGTTAACCGCCCCAATCAACATGTTATTGGAAATATTATCCAAGTGTCCGCGATATTTTAACCAAGGTCCAGCCATAGAAATGTGGTCTGTCGTACATTTTCCGTAAGCTTTGATGAGTAATCTGGCACCCGTAATATTCAGTCCGTCCCATGCCGGGAATTCTTCAAGAATCTGTAACCTATCCGAAGCCGGGGATACGATAACTTCTACATTGGAACCATCCGCTGCAGGCGCAATGTATCCTGGGTCGTCCACATCAAAACCCAACGTAGGCAAGTCGTCACCACTTGGTTCGTCAAGTAAAACTTCTTCACCGTTTTTGTTTTTAAGTTTATCTGTCAATGGATTGAACCTCAAATCTCCTGCAATAGCTAATGCTGTAACCAATTCTGGCGAACCGACAAAGGCATAAGTATTAGGATTTCCGTCTGCCCTTTTGGAAAAGTTTCTGTTAAAGGAGTGGACGATGGTGTTTTTCTCCTGTTTTTCTGCGCCTTCACGCGCCCATTGCCCAATACATGGACCACAGGCATTGGCAAAAACTTTACCGCCAATCTCATCAAATGTTTTGAGGAAACCATCTCTTTCTACGGTAAAACGTACCTGCTCAGATCCTGGTGTGATGGTATATTCTGCTTTTACTTCTAGATTTTTTTCTTTGGCCTGTTTGGCTACGGATGCAGCCCTGGCAATATCCTGATAAGAAGAGTTGGTACAAGAACCTATCAATCCCACTTCTATCTTGGTTGGCCAGCCGTTTTTCTCAGCAATCTCTTTCATTTGCGAAATAGGAGTCGCTAAATCCGGTGTAAATGGCCCGTTGAGGTAAGGTTCCAGTTTATTAAGATCAATTTCGATGACTTGATCATAATATTTCTCAGGATCGGCATGCACTTCGGGATCAGCTTTCAAAACGTGGGCTACCGCATCAGCTGCTTCCGCCAAATCTGCCCTGTGCGTAGAGCGGAGGTATTTGCTCATGTTGGCATCATATTCAAAGATCGAGGTTGTCGCGCCTATCTCTGCGCCCATATTACAGATTGTTCCTTTTCCTGTGCAGGAAAGGGATTGTGCTCCTTCTCCAAAATATTCTACAATAGCACCGGTTCCGCCCTTAACAGTCAGGATTCCGGCTACTTTCAGGATAATATCTTTAGGAGCAGCCCAGCCGTTAAGTCTTCCCGTTAATTTGACGCCGATCATTTTCGGGAATTTCAGTTCCCAAGCCATTCCTGCCATCACATCTACGGCATCCGCACCGCCAACACCAATGGCCACCATACCCAATCCACCGGCATTCACGGTGTGGGAGTCGGTACCAATCATCATTCCGCCAGGGAAGGCATAATTTTCTAAAACCACCTGGTGGATAATCCCCGCACCGGCTTTCCAGAAACCGATTCCATATTTATTAGAAACCGATTCTAAGAATTGGTAAACTTCGTTATTTTTATTTTCGGCATCAACCAAATCTTTCTCTGCTCCAATTCTTGCTTGTATCAAATGGTCTAAGTGAACCGTTGATGGAACAGCTACCTTTTTCTTACCAGCCTGCATAAACTGCAAAAGTGCCATCTGCGCCGTGGCATCCTGCATAGCTACTCTGTCCGGCGCAAAATCTACATAGGAGTCGCCACGCTTGAAGGCGTCTTTATGCTGCGAAGGGAAAAGGTGCGCACAAAGGATTTTCTCAGAATAAGTAAGAGGCCTTCCCATGAAAGCTCTTGCTTCATTTACCCTGTTTTCGAAATCAGCGTAAACTTTTTTAATCATATCCAAGTCAAAAGTCATATCTATAATTTTATTTTAATAATAATGTAAATCCCAAAATCATGATTTGAGTAGGAAATCAACTTGTTTTTATTTATCAAACATTATTCCTATAGTCTTTAAAATAGGATTAATACGATGAATAGGTGCAATAATTTATTGCTATCAAGTTAAGGAAAAAAGAAATTTCTCGTATTTGAAGTAGATGAAATTAAAGGTAAATAAGCTTAAATGGAATCGTTCTAAAAAAAGCTCGTTTAAAAATATCCACTAGAAGCTCAACATGATAATTCATGCTTTGGATCTAAAATTAAAAAAGGAAGATTTTCTGATGAAATCTTCCTTTTAGTATTAAGAAAAGCTGTGAGCCTTTACTTTAAAATTAATTATGCCCAACTGCTACCAGTTCTTTGATAGAAGGGACAAATGTGGTTAAATCAATTCCTTCCACTGCTTCTTTGTATTCTTCGATGCTTGGTATTCTACCTTTAATAGCTGATAAAACAACTACCGGTGTGGATGCCAATAGGGATTCTCCTTTTTTACGTTCGGAATCTTCAACAACTCTTCCCTGAAAAAGACGGGTAGAAGTGGCCAAAACTGTGTCACCTTTTTCTGCTTTTTCCTGGTTACCCATACATAGGTTACAGCCAGGGCGTTCTAGGTACATAATGTTTTCGTATTCGGTACGGGCATGGTTTTTTGGGGCATTATCATCGAATTCGAAACCGGAATATTTTTCTAGCAATTCCCAATCGCCTTCCGCTTTTAGTTCATCAATAATATTATAGGTAGGTGCTGCAACAACCAAAGGAGCCTGAAATTCTACTTTACCATTTACTTTTTCCAGATTCCTCAACATCTGAGAAACAATCTTAAGGTCGCCTTTGTGAACCATGCAAGATCCTACGAAACCAAGATCCACTTTTTTCTCGCCAGCATAGTAGGTGAGATCCCTAATGGTGTCGTGGGTGTATCTTTTGGAAACGTCCTCGTTATTAACGTCCGGATCGGCAATCATTGGTTCTGTAATCTGATCCAGGTCAACAACTAATTCTGCATAATATTTGGCATTAGCATCAGGAGCCAAAGCTGGTTTTTCACCTGTTTTGATTTCTTCGATTCTCTTATTGGCTTTGTTGATGAGTCCTTGCAATACTTGATTATGATTGTCCATTCCTTTGTCAATCATAATTTGGATTCTTCCTTTTGCGATTTCTAAAGATTGGATAAGCGTATCATCTTCGGAAATACAAATAGAAGCTTTAGCTTTCATCTCTGCGGTCCAGTCGGTAAATGTAAAGGCTTGATCAGCAGGAAGTGTCCCGATGTGAACCTCGATAATTCTTCCTTGGAAAACATTTTCACCATCAAATTGTTTCAACATCTGAGCCTGTGTAGCATGCACCACATCACGGAAGTCCATATAAGGTTTCATTTTCCCTTTGAAAGTCACTTTTACAGATTCCGGAATTGGCATAGAAGCTTCACCCGTTGCCAAAGCCAATGCTACAGTACCGGAGTCGGCACCAAAAGCAACACCTTTGGACATCCTTGTGTGCGAATCTCCACCAATGATGATGGCCCATTCGTCCACCGTAATATCATTAAGAACTTTGTGGATAACATCGGTCATCGCATGGTATTCCCCTTTTGGATCCCTTGCTGTAATAACACCGAAGTCATTCATAAACTTCATCAATTTAGGGATGTTTGCCTGTGCTTTTTTATCCCAAACCGAAGCGGTGTGGCAACCTGATTGGTAAGCGCCGTCCACGATTGGGGAAATGACTGTTGCAGCCATGGACTCCAACTCCTGAGAAGTCATAAGTCCTGTGGTATCCTGAGAACCAACGATGTTCACTTCTACACGAACATCTGATCCGGCATGTAGTAATTTACCTTCGGGAACGCCTACTGCATTTTTGTTGAAGATTTTTTCAACGGCAGTTAAACCTTGTCCTTCGATTGTGATTTCTTTAGACGGTGCAAAAACTGCAGGAGCTGTAATCCCTAAAGTTTTAGCAGCAAAAGTTTGTATTTTTTTACCAAAAACGATAGCGTAAGAACCGCCAGCTTTGATAAATTCTAATTTTTGAGGCGTGAAAGATTTGGTGATATCTTTCAATTCTTTGTCACCGTTGTATAATTTTTTTTCTTTTGTGTTGATGGTAAGCACGGTTCCTGTAGCCACAGAATAAGCTTCTTCCAAAACAGGTTCTCCTTTTTCATTTCTTACCAGTTCTCCGTTGGCATCATGTTTTTTTACCCAGTTTTGCAAATCTATCCCGATACCTCCAGTTACATCAACAGTGGTTAAGAAAATTGGAGAAATACCGTTGGTACCAGCAACTATGGGCGCAATGTTAACAAACGGGATATAAGGACTTGCTTGTTTCCCTGTCCACAACGCTACGTTGTTTACTCCCGACATACGGGAAGAACCAACGCCCATTGTCCCTTTTTCTGCGATAAGCATCACGCTTGCATCAGGATGCTGAGCCTGTAGAGCTTTTATTTCTTCCTGTTGTTGTGGCGACATCATGCATTTTCCGTGTAGTTCACGGTCAGATCTGGAGTGTGCTTGGTTTCCTGGTGACAGCAAATCTGTAGAGATATCCCCTTCAGCAGCAATATAGGTTACCACTTTTATTTCTTCCGGCACTTCCGGCACTTCTGTGAAAAACTCTGCTTTTGCATAGCTTTCCAAAATATCTTTAGCAATCTCGTTGCCGTTTTCATAAGCGTCTTTTAATCGGTCTGTGTCTGCATCATATAAGAAAACCTGTGTTTTAAGCACTTTTGCGGCTTCTTTTGCAATCGCTTGGTCATCGTAATCAAGAGCCAGATCCAGCAATACTTTGATGGAAGGTCCACCTTTCATGTGAGATAACAGCTCAAAAGCATAAGCTGGTGTAATCTCATCAACCACAGCAATGCCCAGAATAATTTCTTTCAGAAACTGAGCCTTGACACCCGCTGCACTTGTTGTGCCCGGCAAGGTGTTATAGATAAAAAAGTTAAGAGAATCTGCACGGTATTCGTGATTCACGTCCTTGATTTGTGCGATGATTTCGCTAAGCAAAGCAGCACTGTCAATTGGTTTGGGGTGAAGTCCCTGTGTTTTTCTTTCTTCAATTTCTTTAAGGTAATCCTGATACAAGTTCATATAGATGTCTTTATAATGTTTGATAACAACCCAATTTATTTTGACCTGAAAGATTCAGGTTTTCAAAGTATTAAGGTTGCGTAAATAATGTTAATAAACCGTCTTAGATACAAAAAGTATAAGCACGGTACTATTTTTGAATTAAATTCGCCCAAATTTACGAAATTCTTAAGATTTTTAAGAATAGAATAATTTAGATTAAAAATAAATTAGATAAGTTTTTTCTATTCTTTATATTTGTATCATAATAGTTTATAAATTATAGCATTAACATCCCTGAATGAATTCCGGTAATAATCCAAACAAAAAGCTGCTAATTAATACCTTGGTATTGGGCTTGGCTGCAGTGCTTGTCTTGGTTTATTATCAATTTGATCCGGTAAAAAGCTCCTTATTCGTGGCCTGTCCACTAAAGTCTGTTACGGGATATGACTGTCCCGGATGTGGATCTCAGCGTGCGTTCCATGCGTTGCTTCATTTTCGTCTTGGAGAGGCATTTCGTTACAATCCATTGTTTGTAGTGGTTTTAATGTTGCTGGTTGTCTGGCTTCTGTTGTGTGTCAAAAACAATAAAGTTCGTGACTGGCTCCTTACTTTTTTTCGCAGTAGGGGATTTATCATTACGGCATTAATAATAGTTTTGCTATTTTCGCTCTTTCGGAATACCGATTTCTACAGAGGTATTTTTGAACATTAGAAACACACACTTTTGACGATGAAAAACTTATTAATCATGCCCGGCATCTTATGCTTTGTGCTGGCATTTTCTCAACAGAATAGTCCTGTCCCAAAATTGATTCCCCAAACTATTAATGGGAAAAAAGGGTATGTGAACCAGCAGGGTAAAACAATTATTAACCCCGAGTATAAAATTGCCATGTTTTTTACCGAGGATTGCAATCTCCTTAATTCTCCCAAAAAAAATCTAAGAATTTTCGGTTCTGCAAACTATGCTACGGTTGAGAAGAACAATATCACTTACCGGATCAATAAAAAGGGTGCCCGGGTTTATGAATATAAAAAAGCCGATCTCGGAAAATGTGAGGAGCCTTATGAAGCACCAAAATACAAACCTTTTGCCCTGAATGGCAATTACGGATTGGTAAGCAAAGATAGTATAGACCTAGGTGGATACAAGGATTTTGACATCTATCCACAATATGATATGCTGTATGTTTTGAATAGTGACCGGGAAAACCCCATGATTGTCGCAGTAAAAAATAACAGGTTTGGCGTTGTGGATAAAGCTAATAAAATCATTCTTCCTTTTGTCTATAATGACATCAAGGTTAATCTTTCTTGGAAGACTGCTCACTTATTTGAAGTCTCCCAGGATGGCAAAAATTATTACTTTGTGGATGAAAATAATAAGGCATATTAAAAAAATGTGTATTTTCGCAGCCAGAAATTTAAGGGGTGCTGTCACAAGCTGAGATTATACCCAATGAACCTAGAACAGGTAATGCTGTTTAGGGAAACATTCATTATAATTGATGAATGATAACAGATAAATGATAGTAGTGAAACAGATCATTTATCAAACATCATTTATCATTTATATTATAGTCGCCCCTTTTATTCCTATAAATTTTAACAATTAAAAATTTAAAAGAATGAAAGGATTTGTTTTTTTAGGGGTTTTCATCGCTCCGTTTTATTTTTCACAAACAGTACAGGACACGGCAAAAGTGACATCTATTCAGGCTGTTGCGTTTACAAAGAGGACGCCGGTTGCCAAAACCATTATTAATGTAGAAAAGGATTTGGCCGACAAAAACTTGGGGCAGGACTTACCAATTTTGCTCAAAAATCAAATGTCGGTGGTTTCCACTTCGGATGCCGGGAACGGCGTTGGTTACACTGGTTTTAGGATCAGGGGAACTGCCGGAACAGCCATTAATGTTATGATGAATGGCGTGCCCTACAACGATTCCGAATCTCAAGGAACCTTTTTTGTAGATGTCCCGGATCTGGCCAGCTCGGCATCGCAGATTGTTATTCAAAGAGGGGTTGGGACGTCATCTAATGGTGTTTCTGCATTTGGGGCGAGTGTTAATGTAATCTCGAAAGATCCGTCAGACACATTTTCGGTAAAGACAGATGATTCTTACGGCTCATTCAATACCCAAAAGTATTCTGCGGAGATCAATTCTGGAAAATTTTGGAAAAACAGACTGTCTGTAATGGGAAGATATACCTACATCCAGTCTGATGGATATATAGACCGTGCAGCGTCCAAACTCAATTCCTATAATTTTACAGCGATGTTTCAGGAAAAAAATACAGAGCTGAGATTCTTAGCGTTTGGCGGAAAAGAAAAAACACATCAAGCGTGGAATAGCGGCCTAACCAGAGCAAAGTGGGAGGTTGATCCAAAATTTAATAAATCTGGAGCTATCTACGATGCCAGCGGGGAAAATATTGTCAGCTTTTATAATAATGAGAATGATAACTACACACAAAATCATTACCAATTATTATGGAATCAAAAATTCTCCGATAGCTGGAAACTGGAAACCACAGCGCATTATACCAAAGGCAAAGGATGGTATGAGAATTATAAACAAGGTGCCAAATTTTCTAAATACAATCTTCCTAATATATTTGAGAACGGAACAGAACTTAAAAGGTCAGATTTTATCAGAAAAAAATGGCTGAACAATGATTTCTACGGTGTAATATCTACATTATACGGGCATCTTGGAAATCTTGATCTTAATTTTGGTGCGGTTGCGAACCAATATTACGGCAGACATTATGGCAATGTAACCGGGGTTTATTTTCCAGAGATTAATGAATCTGAATATTACCGAAACCGTTCGGTGAAAAATGAAGTTGCTGGTTTTGCTAAAGCGATTTACAAATTGGGTGCATTAGAACTTTTTGGAGATTTGCAGTTGCGTAACATTGGCTATGATGCCAAAATTATAATGAAAGGGGATGGTGAGGGCATAGATATGGATAAAAAGTGGACATTTTTCAATCCTAAGGCCGGGATTAATTATATCATCAACAATGGAAAATTGTTTGCCTCTTATGCCAATGCTCATAGAGAACCCAACAGAGATGACCTTATTGCAAATCCTTATACCAAGCCAGAGACATTACATGATGTAGAGCTGGGATTGGAGCAAAATTTGGGTAAGATATCCTTTACGGCCAATGCATACTATATGTATTATGTTAATCAGTTGGTTCTGAATGGGCAGATCAATAATGTGGGAGAATTCATACGCACCAATAGCGGAAAAAGTTATAGGCTAGGGGTAGAATTAGGTGTGGTGTCTAAGCTGACGAAAGATTTGCAGGTTTCCGCAAATGCCACTTTCAGCGATAACAGGAATCGTAATTTCTATTCAGAAGATAGCACTGGCGCCTTGCAGAGTTATGGGAATACACAGATTTCTTTTTCTCCTAATATTATCGCCAATGGAAATGTTCAATATTCTCCATTTAAGGATTTTAATTTGGGAGTAACGGTACAATATGTAGGTAAGCAATATCTTGATAATATGGGTACAGCGGTTAATCAGTTAGATTCTTATTTTGTTCCCGATTTCTCTATGTCTTACAAGCTGCCATTGCAGAAACAGGATGTAAGCCTGAGGTTCTTGCTAAACAACTTCACAAATACCAAGTATGTTAACAATGGTTATGTTGATGATGGTCCAATTTACTTTGCACAAGCGGGGATCAACTTTATGTTTGGTGTTTCCATCAAGATCAAATAATGAGTAAGAGTTTAATTTTTAACAGATAATTTCATTCATTCAGAATTAATTGATGACAGATTAGATCAAGTGTTATCAAATTAATCAATTTTTATATCAATTCTAAGCTTGCTGTAAAAGGCAGGCTTTTCTGTTTCCTATAATCCTAAAAATGTGTAGTTTTGTGCCGATGAATTTTGAATATTTATTATATCAATATCTTCTTAAGAATAACAGCGCAGAGGTGCCGGATTTTGGTGTTTTTCAACTAACCAAAGAGTCCGCGAAGATTGATGCGGAAAATGCCATCATCACTCCGCCTAGGGAGACTGTGGTGTTTTCTTATAAACCTGCTGTCTTTTCCAATCATCTGGCAAAATACATCGCCGATGAAACTGGCGACAACCTTTTTGTAGTGCAGATGAACATGAAGGCAGAAGTGGCCAATTGGAAGAAGTTACTCCAGGAGCAGCAGGTGTTAGATCTCAAACATCTGGGGCAGTTTCAGATGGATGAGACGGGGGAGGTTGTTAAAATTGATGATAACAATACAGATGTTTTTGGTTATGAGGAAATCAACCTGCAAACCCTAAAACATCCTAAAACAAAGAAAGAGGACGTTTCTCGGGATTACAGATTCCGGAAAAATATTATCTGGACTTTCCTCGCCATCATTCTTTTGGGAGTGGCTGCTATTTTTATTTTTGGAGATGAGGAACTGATTTTTGGAAAATCGTCTCAGATTCCTCAAAAAGAAATCCTCAAGAAAACCTCACCGAAGAAGACTATTGTAATTCCTAAAAAAGATTCTGCCAAGACAGATACTATAAAATCTACAACACATGCAAAAATCCAAAAAATCAATAGATAGCCTTACCATAATGACTAATATTGTCCTACCGAATGAGACCAATTCTTTGCGGAATCTTTTCGGGGGCGAGCTATTGGCCAGGATGGATCGTGCGGCATCTATCTCGGCTACCAGACACTGTGAGAGAAGGGTGGTGACAGCTTCTGTCAATCATGTGTCCTTTGATGAGCCAATTCCAGAAGGTGGTATTGTAGTTTTGGAAGCCAAAGTTTCCAGGGCATTTTCTACCTCTATGGAGATTTATGTAGATGTGTGGCTGGATGACCCAATCAATCAAAGAAAAACACATACCAACACTGGGATTTACACCTTTGTTGCGGTGGATGAGTTTAACAAGCCAGTGCCAATTCCGCATCTGGAGCCGGAATCCGAAGAAGAAGTGGAGCGTTTTCATGCGGCTTTGCGCAGAAAAGAACTGTCACTCATCCTCTCCGGCAGGATGAAACCTGCAGATTCTATAGAACTTAAAAAATTATTCTTAGGTGACGAAGCCTAACAAAATATCTGATAACGGGCTTTATAGTCCGTTTTTTAATTTGTAAGAAGGTTTTTCTTCTCATTATTAACCATTTCATTTTTAAATTATGAAAATCCTCCAACTTGATAAAAATCACCCATTAATTACTGAACAGCTAACAGCAAAAGGTTTTGAGATAGAAGAAGACCATACTTCGGGATACGATGAGGTTCTTGGGAAAATCAAAAATTACGATGCGGTTATTATCAGGAGCCGGATTCCGCTGGATAAGAATTTTTTGACACATGCGTCTCACCTCAAGTTTATTGCGAGAGTAGGCGCCGGGATGGAGAATATCGATGTAGAAACAGCCGCGAACTTAGGTATTAAGCTTATCAATTCCCCAGAGGGTAACCGGGATTCTGTAGCAGAACACGTTGTAGGGATGTTACTTGTGCTGATGAATCGTTTATTTATTGCTTCCAACGAGGTTAAAAATGGTATCTGGAAACGCGAAGAAAACCGTGGAGACGAATTATTGGGTAAAACTTTTGGTATTATTGGATATGGGAACATGGGAAAGGCTGTGGCTAAAAGACTTTCCGGCTTTGGGGTTGAGGTTATTTTTCACGATATTTTGCCTAATCTTTCAGATGAATTTGCTACACAGGTTTCTTTGAGCGAGCTTCAGGAAAGAGCCGACATTTTAAGCCTTCATATTCCATTGACGGATGATACTTATTATATGATTGATGAAGAATTTATTTCGAAAATGAAACATCCTTTCTATTTCATTAATACCGCAAGGGGAAAAAATGTTGAGACGAAATTTTTAGTAGAAGCCATCAAGGCTGGTAAGGTTTTAGGCGCTTGCCTAGATGTTTTAGAATACGAAAAATCTTCTTTTGAAAAATTAGAATCAGAAAATCAGGATTTAAAATTTCTTCTAGATTCTGAAAAAGTGATTGTTACACCACATATTGCCGGGTGGACACACCAGAGCAAAGAAAAGCTGGCGCAGGTGATTGTAGACAAAATTTTGGTAGATTTCCATAATTAAATTCTTAAAAAAATCTAAAAATTCAGTCTTATATTTTAACAGTTCTTAAGAAATTTACAGACCTGATAAAAAATCATTTTATGTTAACTTGCGGATCTTTAGAAGTTGGTATATAATGAATTTTAGAAAATTAATGACCGTCGCTTTTGCGGCGATGGCTATTCATTCCTGTAAAAAAGAGGAAAAAAAATCACAAGAAACATACGAGTCAAAGTTGCCTAATTACGGCAATGTAGACCTTTCCACAGTCTTTACTCCAGAAGATTGCGTGCTAAATGACCAATCTACGGTTTTGCCCATAATCAATAATTATTACCAGAAAGTTTGGGAACAGGGCGACCTTAGCGGAGGATTATTGGTGGCGAAAGGAAACAAAATCTATTTCGAAAAATACAGGGGATTTGGCAGGGAAGGCCATCAGATGCCGATAGACGCCAATACACCTTTGCACGTGGCATCCGTAAGTAAGACGATGACTTCTATGGCTGTTCTCAAGTTGATAGAAGCCGGGAAATTAAAGCTGGATGATGACCTTACCAAATTTTTCCCCAAATTTCCCTACAAAGAGATAACCGTTTTCAGTCTGCTGTCGCAGAGGAGCGGATTGCCAAAATATGAACATTTTGACCAAAGTATAAAGCCTGTACCCGAAGAATTGCAACAAGAATTTTTGACCAATCAGGATGTACTGGACATGTTGATTAAGTATCAGCCCGCTCTTGCAAGGATTTCCAATACTGGGTTTATGTATTGCAATACAAATTTTGCACTGCTCGCACTGATTGTAGAGAAAGTTACAAAAACACCTTTCCCCCAAGCAATGCAGGAGATTGTTTTCAAACCTCTCAAGATGAGCCACACTTATATTTTTCAGAAAAAAGATATTCCTACGGCATCACAATCTTTTCTCGGGGGTTATAAACTTTACCCACTGTCAAATCTTGATCTGATCTATGGTGACAAAAATGTTTATACCACACCAAGAGATTTGCTCAATTTTTCTGTAGCGATGTTTTCCAAAGATTTTTTGAAAGCTGAATTGGCAGGCAAAATTTTTGAACCGAACAGCAACGAGAAAAAGGGTGTTAATAATTACGGACTCGGTTTTAGGATGAAAGAGTTTGATAATGGCGAAAAACTCACATACCATAACGGCTGGTGGCACGGCACCAACTCAGTTTTTGCGCATCTGTTGAAGTCCAAAGTAACAATTATCGCGATTGGGAACAAATATTCCGGGAAAGTATATTCGGCGTTGTCATTATCCGGCTTGTTTGAGGATTTTCCGTTTGAGATGGAAAAATTCAAAAAAACAATGAATCCAAAAGGCGGCGTAGAAGGGGATGCCGCGAATGGGGGAGAATAATCTGGCACATGAACTTTGTTATTGATGATGATGTCATGAGGAATATATAGAATAATAATAAACTGATTATAAGAACTTTAATGATTATTAAAGTTCTTTTTTTATTTTTGATGTAATATATGAAGAGGCATAACTGTCTTACTTATAAACAGCCAGGAATTTTAAAAGATTCAGAACCGAAAACTTTGGATCCCAAACCTTAAACAGGAATTATGACTCAAGACGACTTTAAGCTAACGGTATTTATTCTCAAAGATGAGATGTACCGTTTTGCCAAAAAGTTTCTTGCGAGTGCAGACGAGGCCGAAGATGTGGTAATGGACCTGATGATGAAATTTTGGCAAAAAAAAGATCAGTTAAAAGTGGTGGAGAACCTGAAAAGTTTTGCCCTAAGGAGTGTTAAAAACGAATGTCTCAACCGGCTGAAGCACCACGAGGTAAAACTGGGATTTGTAAGCCAAACCAGGCACAACTCCGAGCTTTATCAGATAGAAACAAATAATATGCGGGAACAGATCTTGGGATTTATCAACCAACTGCCCGAAAAACAAAAAATGGTCATTCACTTGAAAGATGTAGAGGAATATGAGATTACCGAGATTTCTCAGATAATGGAAATGGAAGAAAATGCCGTGCGGGTTAACCTCATGCGAGCCCGGCAAAAGGTGAAAGACGCTATAAACAAACTTTATGCATATGAAGAGCGACAGATACAAGGATTGGGAATCTAGATTTTTTGACGGCGAGCCGCTAACGCCAGAGGAAGAGCTGTTCCTGAAAAATGAAAGCGACAACCCTTATTTCTCATTTCTGAAAGATGAGAAAGCGGAAAAGCTAGATCTTAGTTTTGAAGAGTTTTTGAAAAGGACAGAACAGCCGGAAGAAATAAAGGTGATTCCTATTAAGAAAACAATACCGATGATGTATTGGCTTGCGGCCAGCCTTGTGATCATGTTTGGACTCATGGTATTTTGGATGCAGCCCACTGCGCAGGATGCAGAAAAGCAGATCGCCCATCAAAATGTCGTAAAAGATGATGTGGCTAAGAAATCAACTATTGAAAAACCAACTGGTTCTGAAAAAGTAAATGAAGTAAACGAAACTGCTATTGCAAAAACAGAAATCAAACATAAGAATTCTCAAAAACAACAAAATAATGAGCTTGGTCAACACCATGTTTATTTAGCAGATTATGAGTTTAAAGAACACAAAGCGGATAACCAAAAATTGGACAAAAATGGGATCTCTGACTACAACCCCAATTATGTCATCATAAATGGGAAACCTATCTACAATGAGCAGGAGGCAATTGCCATTACCGAGGATACATTCAATTATTTTGCAAGTAACGTGAGCCAAACCATAACCGAGGCAGAGAATGTCCAAAACATGTCTAAAGATCTTTACAACATTATAAATTTCTAACCTCAAAATAAGTTGCTGTAACCAATTTGCTATTATTTACGCAGCGTATTTTATAATATTACTAATATCAATTATGAAAAAAATATCAATATTAATGATTCTTTTTCTGCTCTCTACCAATATTTTTGGGCAGACAGAAAAGCTGAACGCTTTGTTTGACCAATATCAGGACAAGGAAGGCGTGACTTCTATCAAGATTGCAAAACCGATGTTCAAAATGCTGAACAACCTCAAGATTGATAACGAAGAACTGGGCAGGATTCAGCCATTGCTGGGCAAGGTCAACGGTCTCAAAATGTTGATTCTGGAGAAACCAAGGACATCGTCAAAAGCGGATTCCGAAGATCAAAAAATCCTGAAACAAACAGGTTCTATAGAAAAGGAAATCACATCATCGCTTAAAAATCTCAATTACGAGGAACTGATGACGGTGAACAGCAAGGATAACAAGATTAAATTCTTGGCTCAGAACACTTCTGCAAGCACATTGGACAATCTGATTCTCAATATCACGTCTGAAGATAATACCGTGCTGATGATGCTTGATGGCAAAATCTCTATGGATGATGTCAGCCGTCTGATGGAGGAGAGCAAAAACGTAACCGCTATTAATCCTGCTAAAACAATAAGTACCTCTACACATACCATTACAGATAATACGGGAACCACTACTTTTACCACTACAGATACCGGTTTTTCCGGGACAGGGAGTGATCGTGTAGTCCCCGCATTCAATGGGATAGAAGTATCAACAGGTGTAGATGTAGAGTTTAGCCAAAGCCCGAAGCAAAGTGTAGTGCTGAAGGTGGATGCGGACAAGCAGCAATATGTAATGACGGAAGTAGAAAACGGGTTGCTGAAAATATTTGTGAGAAACAGAAGCGTGAAAAACCTTAACTTCAATAGTTTGAAAGTTATCGTCTCCGGACCAAAATTGTCAAAACTGATCACCAAATCCGGGGCGTCTTTTAAAACGGCAACGCCTGTTACAGAAAATTCTTTTAATGCCAGTTTTTCATCCGGATCTCAGGTTACAGGCGATTTTAGGGTCGCAACCGCCACGGCAATAGAACTTTCTTCCGGTGTAAGTGTGAAGATGAGTCTGCAAACCAAATCCCTGGCTCTGGAAGCAAGCAGCGGAAGCTCAATCAAATTGAGCGGCAAGGCAGATTCGGGCGTTTACAGTGCCAGCAGTGGCAGTTCGGTTTCTGCTAGCGATTTTGTTACGAGATCTGCTGTGGTGGATGCTTCTTCTGGAGCCAGTATCAAGGTAAACACCACCGAAAGTATTACCGCAAGTGCAGGTTCGGCATCATCGGTACAGTACAGAGGAAATCCTTCTAAAGTTACCAAGTCTGCGCAGGAGATTACGGGCGCAAGTATCACTTCAATTAATTAAGCTATGTTACGTTTTATCTATTTTATCCTGTTTGTTATTTTGGGCTTCTTTTTACAGTCCTGCATGGTTTCTCACAGAAAGGTGCACACCGATTTTTTTGATAACCCCGAGTTTAAGAATAATTCTACCTATGTCAGCATCAATGTTCCAACCTTTCTGGCCAAATCATATGTAAAACAGGCTTTGAAAGCAGATGGAGATAGTAAGGAAGTGATTGACCTTGTGAAGAAAATCAGCGATGTCAAAGTGTTGGTTATACAAAGTTCCAAAACACCTGTCAAATCAGAATTCCAGAAATATTTGAACCGGAACAATTATCAGGAATGGGTGTCTGTAAGGCAACAGGGGCAGGTGGTAAGTATCAATGCGCTACAAGCCAAAGATATAATTAATAGGATGATTATCAATATTAATGACGATCATAACCAAAATGTTTTTGTAGATGTGAAGGGGAAGTTTTCTCCTGATGATATCTCAAAAATCATCAATGCTACAGAAAAAAATCAAATCAAAATTAATCATTTCTAAACAGGAAAAACCACCTATTAGGTGGTTTTCTTGCTTTTATAATTAGTCTTTTATCCTCAGGAATTCTTTGGCGAGTTCTATCATTTTTGGGTCGCCAGTGTATTTGCCCCTTTCGTCTGAGAGTTTTACCGTAGGGATCCATTCATTATTAATCCCTTTTACAGAGATGAGTTTCATAACGATGTTCATTGGTTTGAGGCCAACATCATTGGTAAGATTGGTTCCGATACCAAAGGAAATACCAATTTTTCCACGGCAGTAATTCGTGATTTCTTCTACTTTTTCCAGATTGAGCCCGTCGGAAAAAATAATATATTTGAAGAGCGGGTTGATTCCGTTTTCCTCGTAATGGGCAATGGTTTTGTTGGCAAATTCAAAAGGGTCGCCGCTGTCATGCCGCACGCCGTCAAACAGTTTGGTAAACATCTTGTCAAACTGCTGGAAAAAAACATCCGTCGTATAAGTATCCGAAAGAGCCACGCCCAAGTCGCCCCGGTAAACATTGACCCAGTTTTCCAACGCGATAGAATTGGCCATCTTGAAACCATATTGCGCCGCATGAAACATAAACCATTCGTGGGCATGCGTACCAATTGGTTTTACCTTGTATAACATCGCCAGGTGAACATTGGATGTTCCTATAAATGTTGAACTTTTATCCTGCGTCAGTGCGTCCATCACCAAGCGGTGCACTTTGTAGGAATGCCGTCTCCGGGTTCCAAACTCTGCAAACGGAACGCCCAGTTCGGTAAGGTGTTTAGCTTTTTCCACGGTTTTTTCAATAACCTCTTCATTGGTTTGCCGCTCCAGATGGTTCATTTCATAATGAAGCTCACTGATAAGAGCCAGCAGAGGGACTTCCCAAAGAATGGTCCTGTACCAGAGCCCTTCTACAGAAACCTTCAGCTCTGTGCCGGTTTGTTCAATCTTAACTTCGGACGGGTCATAATGGAAACCTTCCAAAAAATCAAGATAGGGCAGTGCAAGATATGGGCAGGTAACGGTAAGGTATTTCTTTTCGTCTTTGGTAAGTTTCAGTTCTGCCATGGCATTCACGGATCTTCTCAATTCTTCTGCAAAACCCTCCGGGAAGCTGTGTTTTCCGCGATTGATGAATTCGTATTTGACGATTTCGTTCGTGAACAGTTTCACGACAGCGTTTTGCATAGTGATCTTGTAAAAGTCATTGTCTAGGATAGAGTTGAGCCTTACCTCGCGCATAAAAATATCATTTTACACAAATTTACACTATACCTTTTTAGTTTTACTATTTTTGTCAAAATTTTTTGGGATGAAAAAAGCATTGCTCTATTTTGTAATAGGAACATTAATCAGTTTTTTAATCAAACATTTTACCGGAGATGAGACCAATGTTTGGATTAAACTTTACAGTGCAGTCGCATTTGGTATCGGTTGGGGATTAGCTTATTTTGTAGATCATCCAGAATGGCCGCTGGTGAAAAAAATGGGTATTTCTTTAATTGGGATTGCTGTTTTGGTAGTCGTAGGATTGGTCTTTTTTAATTTCGAAATTGCGATTCCGTCAGTCATAAAATTTTCTACCGTGTTTGTAGCTTATTATATGATCGCCAGTTTCCGCGAAAGCAAATCGCTGAGGTATTAGATATTTTGGGCAGCTTATCCGCCCTCCGTTCCCGCTATCCCGAAAAGGCCTTTGCTTTTTGCCTATCCATTTTTCGGGATGAGCTCCACTCAGGTCGGGCTGCGTGCCATTCGCTGTTATAAAAACAAAACCCTTTCATCATTGTGGAAGGGTTTATTTATATCAATATTGAAATCGATAAATCATTTAGTGCATCATCAGGAAGCTTACCACGCCCAGACCAATTACTAGAAACATAAATGCGAAAAAATTAAACATAAACAACACGCTTCCAATGATAAAGCTTATGACGCCGTGCGTATGATAAACCTTGTGATGAGCAATGAAAAAGTAGATGATACTGTAAAAAAATAGGACATTCATAAGTAGGTAGATGAGAATGTTCACCGAATTTGGCAAAACGGTGCTTAATTTATATAGCATTAAGAATAGTAAAATCGTTAGCAGCAGGAAACTAAAATAATGCAAAGTGAAGATCCCGTGGTCAAAATACCACCATTTCCTTTTATTATGGAATATCCATAAGAAAAATGCAAAGACAGGAAGATAGATAAAAAGAGCTTTTGGTAGATTATGAAAAGAAGTTTCTGCTAGTTTTTTTAGAATTTCTCCTTTTGGAACACCTTGTTCTTTCAACTCAAAAAGCTTATGAGCAAAAGGTACATTGATGAAATCATAAAACTTTGGATTTTTTGCTTTTGCAGAATCAAAAGATTTTCTGTTCGTATAGCCATTGACCTCAAAATTATCATCAAGCTTTTTACTCATATCAAAACTATTCCGAAGTTCATTAAGCTTTGCAGAATCTTTAAGTACAGCATTAGCCTTACTAATAGCCACAGAATCTCTTCCTTTCAACGCACCATCAGTCTTGATGCTATCTAACATTTTACTTGCTTCTGTCACATTGTTGACTTTTAATTCCTTTTCACTTTTAGATTCTTTATTGTCTCCGTAATTGAAATTAAAAGGTGGAAAAACCGCAAAAAGGAAGAACGTGATAAAACTGACAAAGATGTAAAGCTTAACGGGCGGAACAAATTTCTGTCTTTTTCCTTCTAGATAAGTAGTGGTCAATTTTCCTGGTTTGAACAGTAAATTTTTGATAGTTCCCCAAAATTGTCCGTCATAATGGGTGAAATCTTCTACAAAGTGGGTGAACAGATAATAGAAGGGTTGCCGGGTTTCTATATTTTCTTGTCCGCAATGGGGACAAAAGCGCTCCTCTACATAGTGCCCGCAATTGAGGCAATTTTTTTCCTTTCTCAGTTTTCCGTGGCTCATTTCATAATTTTTCTCAAAAATATAAAAAAGCCTAATGCTAATGTTATGAATTTTTAAGAAAAAATAAAAGTTTTCTTAATGGTTATGGAATCTTAATCTATTAACTATTAGAAAATTATAATATTTTTTGAGGGAAAATTTTTCATCCAAGAAAAAATTCATACCTTTGCACACCCTTTAAGGGAAAATTATGTTTAATCGTAAACGATAAATTGTGAATACATTAAGTTACAAAACAGTATCGGCAAACAAGGCTACCGCAAATAAAGAATGGGTTGTGGTAGACGCTGCTGAGCAACCGTTGGGAAGACTAGCTTCTACCGTTGCAAAGATTTTGAGAGGTAAGCACAAAACGAATTACACACCACACGTAGATTGTGGAGACAATGTAATCGTTTTGAACGCTGGGAAAGTTACACTTTCCGGAAACAAGTGGGCAGACAAAACTTACATTTGGCACACTGGATATCCAGGTGGACAAAAGTCTATGACTGCTGAAGAGCTTAGAAAAAAAGATGCTCTTAAAGTATTGGAGAGATCTGTAAAAGGTATGTTGCCTAAAAACAGATTGGGTTCAGCTTTATTCAAAAACCTTTATTTATATGAAGGAACAGAGCATAAGCACGAAGCGCAACAGCCAAAAGTAATCAATGTTAACGAATTCAAATAATTAATATGTCTACAGTACACAAAATCGGAAGAAGAAAAACTTCTGTTGCAAGAGTTTATGTAAAACCAGGGACTGGTAACATTACTATAAACGGGAAAGATGCTAAAACGTATTTCTGTACAGATGTTTTAGTTTATAAAGTAAATCAGCCATTTTTGTTGACAGAAACTTTAGGTCAGTATGACGTAACAGTTAATGTTTTTGGTGGTGGTATCACAGGTCAGGCAGAAGCTGTAAGACTGGGTATTTCTAGAGCATTGTGCGAGATCAACGAAGAATTCAGATTGGCGCTTAAGCCTCATGGATTGTTGACTAGAGACGCAAGAATGGTGGAAAGAAAAAAACCAGGTCAGAAAAAAGCGAGAAAGAGATTCCAATTCTCAAAACGTTAGAAAGCTTATGGCTATTGGCTTTTGGCGAATAGCTCTAAACGATTTCTTAAAATTTTTTTTAACCCAACGCTGGAAAGCCAATTGCCAACGGCAAGAAGCCAACAGCCACTTTGCCCGTTAGGTTTAGCATCCAAACTCCGCTCCCATCTAAAGCTGAGTTGATTGCAAAAAAGCGGAAAGTAAACTAACAAAAAACAAGAAAACATGGCAAAAGCAAATGTAAAAGACCTTCTAGAGGCTGGTGTACACTTCGGTCACATGACCAGAAAGTGGAACCCAAATATGGCTCCATACATTTTCATGGAGAAAAACGGTATTCACATTATCGACTTACATAAAACAGCTGTTAAATTGGACGAAGCTTGTAGCGCTTTGGAAAAATTAACTTCTGCAGGTAAAAAAGTTCTTTTCGTAGCTACTAAAAAGCAAGCGAAAGAAGTAGTAGCAAAACACGCTGCTGAACTTAACATGCCTTATATCACAGAAAGATGGCCAGGAGGAATGTTGACCAACTTCGTAACTATCAGAAAAGCGGTTAAAAAAATGAACGCTATCGATAAAATGAAGAAAGATGGAACATTCGAAACTTTGTCTAAAAAAGAAAGATTACAAGTAGATCGTCAAAGAGCAAATCTTGAGAAAAACTTAGGATCTATCGCAGACATGGTTCGTCTTCCTTCAGCTATTTTTGTAGTTGACATCATGAGAGAACACATCGCAGTTACAGAAGCTAAAAAATTGGGTATCCCGGTTTTTGGTATCGTAGATACGAACTCAGATCCAAGAAAAGTGGATTTTGTAATCCCAGGAAATGATGATGCTTCCAAGTCTATCGATATGATTCTTTCTGTAGTAGCAGATGCTGTTAAAGAAGGTCAGTCTCAAAGAAAAGCAGAAAAAGAAAAATCTAAAGAAGAAGGCGAAAAAGTTTCTGCTGATGCAGATGCAGACTTTGATGCAGAATAATTAGAAATTTTTCTATCATATAAAAGCGGTTCAATTAATTTGAATCGCTTTTTTTATTTGAATTGATTTGAGTTTATCGTACCAATTTGTTAGGTTTGGGCGCCTTTATCCGCCTTCCGCTCCCAATCTTTTCACTCCACTCCGTTCCGTAAAAAGGATTTTCGCTCAAGTCGGGGCGCAGATTCTATTTTCAATCCATATTCGTTAATGAATAGAAACAAAAACCCTTTCAAAGTTTTAAACTCTGAAAGGGTTTTATTTTTATTGAAAGATTATCCTTTAACCTTTGAATTCGCCCATGGCGATAAATTTATCTTGTCTTTCTGCAACCACTTTTTCAGTAGGCAATTTAGAAAGTGTTTTGATGTCTTTTAAGATCACTTTTTTCACATTTTCGAAAGTTGCGGCATAATCATAATGCGCACCACCAAGCGGTTCTGGGATAATGGCATCAATAAGCTTTTGTTTTAGCATATCTTCACCGGTTAGTTTCATGGTATTGGCTGCTGTTTCTTTGTATTCCCAGCTTCTCCACAGGATAGCAGAGCAGTTCTCTGGCGAAATAACAGAATACCAGGTGTTTTCCAGCATATAAACTTTATTACCTACACCAATGCCTAACGCGCCACCACTGGCACCTTCGCCAATAATAATGGTGATAATAGGTGTTTTTAGCTGGCACATTTCGTAGATATTTCTGGCAATCGCCTCACCTTGTCCGCGTTCTTCGGCTTCCAGTCCAGGATAAGCGCCTGGTGTATCAACAAAAGTAACAACAGGAATATTGAATTTCTCTGCCAGTTTCATCAGCCTCAACGCCTTTCTGTAACCTTCGGGGTTAGACATCCCAAAACGTCTGTGCTGGCGTTCTTTAGTCGTTCTACCTTTCTGTGTGCCAATCAGCATAACGGTATTACCACTGATGCTGGCAATACCGCCAATCATCGCAGGATCATCACCAAAATTCCTGTCGCCGTGCAGTTCTACAAAACTTCCCTCATCTGCCAATCCATTGATATAATCCAATGTATATGGCCTGTCCGGATGTCTAGAAAGCTGTACTCTTTGCCACGGTGTAAGATTACCATATATTTTTTTCTTGGTATCTTCTATTTTATTTTTGATTTTTTTGCAGGATTCATCTACATCTATTCCGCTTTCTGTGCCCAGCTGGACGCATTTTTCGTATTGTTCGATGAGTTCCTGTACAGGTTGTTCAAATTGTAAATACTCCATAAGATGTTTGGCTTAAACCAGTCCAAAAATAGTCTTTTTTTTTGAATTATTTTTAAAGTTTCCAGGAGCCATCTATTGATCATTTCAATCTTTAAATAATCAATATGAACTCACTTAAGATTTTTTTATTGATTTGAATGAACAGCTTTTTCTATTCTTGCAAGCGTTTCTTCTTTCCCTATGATATTCATAATGTCCGGTACGTCTGGGCCTTTAAGCTCACCAACCAACGCAAGGCGAAGCGGCATCATGACTTTCCCCATTCCCAAAATATGCTTTTCAGCAAAATGATGAATCGTTTCTTTAAGAACTTCAGGTTCAAAATTTTCTAATGTGGCAAGCTCCGCAGACAAATTAGAGAGTGTTGCAGATGTAGTATCGTTCCATGCTTTTTTTAGGGCTTTCTCATCGTAGGAAGTAGGTGCCTCGAAAAAGAATTTTCCATCATTGTAGATATCTGTTACAAAAGTGGCTCTTTCTTTCATCAAGGAAATAATTCTAAGCAATTTCATATCTGACAAACCAAAATGAGTGACGCCGTCAATCTCTTTTAACAAAGCTAAAACATCTTCGTCCGATTTCAGTTTCAGATACTCATGGTTAAACCATTTGGCTTTTTGAGGATCAAATCTTGCGCCTGCTTTATGGACTTTGTGCAAGTCAAATTCAGCAATCATCTCATCCATGGAGACAATCTCTTTATCGTTGGCGGGTGTCCAACCCAATAGCGCTGTCATATTGATAAAAGCTTCTGGGAAATAGCCGGATTCTTTGTAGCCTTTCCAGATCTCACCACTTTCAGGATCTTTGAAATCCATTGGAAAAACCGGGAACCCAAATTTGGCGCCATCTCTTTTGCTTAATTTTCCTTTGCCCTCTGGCTTTAGGATTAATGACAGATGCGCAAATTCCGGTGCTTCCCATCCCATAGCTTCGTACAGTAAAACGTGTAGTGGCATTGATGGCAACCATTCTTCCCCGCGGATAACGTGGGAGATTTTCATTTCATAATCATCTACAACGTTAGCAAAATGATAAGTTGGCATGCCGTCATTTTTAATCAAAACTTTGTCATCCAGCGTACTGGTATTCACAGTGAAATTACCTCTAATAATATCCTGAAGATGCAAAACGCGATCCACCGGCATCTTGAAACGCACTACATAAGGCACTTTATCATCCAAAAGTTTCTGAACTTCTTCCTGGGAAAGTGATATGCTGTTCCTCAATTGCTGCCTAGTCTGGTAATTGTAAGAGAAAACATCACCTTTGGCTTCAAATTCTTTACGGATGTTGTCCAGTTCTTCTGGCGTGTCGAAAGCTAGATAGGCATAGTCTGTTGTAAGGATTTGCTCTTTGTACCGGTCATAGATATCTCTTCTTTCCGACTGGCGGTATGGGGCATAAGGTCCTCCGATTTTGGGACTCTCATCAGGTATGATACCGCACCAGTCGAGGGATTGCATAATGTAATCTTCGGCACCTTCTACATATCTTGCAGTATCTGTATCTTCGATTCTTAGAATGAACTCTCCACCTTGGTTTTTTGCAAAAAGGTAATCGTATAATGCTGTTCTTACACCGCCAAGGTGTAATGCGCCCGTTGGACTTGGTGCAAATCGCACTCTTACTTTCTTCATTTTAAAAAATTGTTGTGCAAAATTAATAAATTTTTAACCGTTTAAGGGATTCGAGTTTGGTTAATCGTCAAGTAAATCATTATTTTTGACAGTCAAATTGATGACTATCTTAGAAATTGGAGAATAGCCTTGGGGTAAATATTATGTGTTGGCAGGTGAGCCTAACTAAAAACTTCAAAGAATAGAGGTAAACCCTGGTCAGAAATTATCTTACCAATACCATTACAAGAGACAGGAGCAATGGACGATCATAGAAGGCCATGCTACAATTGTGTTGGATGATGTAGAAATTCCGTTGGCTTATGGGCAAAGCATATTCATTCCGCAAGGTGCCAAGCACAGGATCATGAATCTTACAGACCAGCCCGTTGTTTTCATCGAAGTGCAGACTGGTACTTACTTTGGAGAAGATGATATTGTGAGGTTGGAGGATGATTATGATAGAAGTTGATTAAAAATATGTTAATATGAAAATAACTTTAAGTATTTTATGTATAGTATTTTGTAATATTATTCTTTTTGCCCAGAGTATAATTGCCGGAAAAGCTTTTGTAAATGAAAGAAAATATTATTCTGAGAATCGTCAATATTATTTAGTGTTCCAGAATGATGGCAATTTGGTGATGTATAATAAAAATCGTTCTTCTGTATGGGATTCTAAAACTACAAATAAAGGAATGAGAGCAGAGTTTCAAAGGGATGGTAATCTGGTCGTTTACAATAGTTCCGGAGTTCCTGTATTTAGTACGAATACAAATGGAAGAGGAAATAGCTTAATAGTTCAAAATGATGGAAATGTTGTAATATACGGCAACAGAAACAGTGTTGTTTGGGCATCTAAAGATAATGGAAGCAGTCAATCCGGAAATTATAATACGGGTATTATATATAAAGACAAAAGGATTATTAAAAACAGTAAGATATATTCTGAAAATGGAGAATATTATTTAACCTTTCAGACGGATGGTAATTTAGTTGTATATTATAAAAATTCAACATCTCCATTTTGGGCTTCTAATACTGTTGGAGTAGGAAACAGAGCTATATTTCAATCGGATGGTAATCTGGTTGTTTATGATAAATCGAATCGCGCGGTTTTTAATACCAATACAAGTAATAAAAACTCAGATCGACTTGTAATCCAGAATGACGGGAATCTTGTTATTTATAACACTTCTGGTGCTTCTGTTTGGGCTACGAGATAAAATAGTGTGTATTGAAAATTATGTTGTTTAATTTTCAATAAATCTTAATAATATTAGTACTAATATTATTTAGCCTTTCCCAGAGATTACATAGCAGTCAATAAATATATATTACATTTGTTTAGGATAAATTTTTTTTATGAGTATTAAGTTGATTTTTGATGTAGAAGTTATTGGAAACTCTTTCCGGATAAATGAAACGGGAATTTTTAGGGTCGCGTATGAGTTGTTTAGTCGTCTAAATAGTCATCAGGAGATAAGAATGCTACATTCAAATTTTAATTTCAATAATCATAGACAAACCAATGAAAAAATAAATCATTTTTTTGAAGAAAAGAATTTAATCATCCCTAACGTTAATAATTGCGATAGAGTAAAGTTCATACCATTTAGAAAAGAAAAACTATTTAAGTTTTTTTATAAAAAACTGGGTATAACTGATTATAAAATTAGTTATAATGAATCAATTAATGATTCGCAAATATACCACTCCGTTTATTATCCCCTACATGAGAGCTTGAATACTTACCCTCATTTAAAAAAAATTGTTACAATTCATGATTTGATCCCTATTTTGTATCCCCAGTATAACGAAAATACAGAACTTCTCAAAAATACAATACAAAGTATAGGTAAGGATAATTATGCAATTTGTGTTTCAGATAATACAAAAAAAGATCTGCTAGAGTATGCACCTTATTTAGATCCTGACAAAATTTTTGTGAGTAAGTTAGCGGCATCTTCGGATTTATTTTATCAATGCTGTGATGCTGAAAAAATTGAAAGAATTCGGGAAAAATATGGCCTTCCTAAAAAATATTTTTTAAGTTTAAGTACTTTGGAGCCACGTAAAAATATTGATCATGTGATTAAATGTTTTATCAAGTTTGTTAAAGAATATAATATACAAGATCTAAGTTTGGTACTGGTAGGCTCAAAAGGTTGGGATTTCGATAAGATATTTAACGAGTATGATGCAGCGCAAACCCTCAAAGACAAAATTATTATTACAGGACGTATACCAGACGAAGATTTGGCAACTATCTATAGTAATGCAGAGGCTTTTTTTTATATGTCTTTTTACGAAGGTTTTGGTTTACCCCCGTTAGAAGCCATGCAATGTGGTACCGCAACTGTGGTTTCTAATGTGTCATCTTTGCCAGAGGTTGTAGGTGATGCAGGAGTACTTCTTGATCCCCAAAACCAATCCCAGCTTATAGAAGAAATGTGGAAGCTTTATAGTGATAAAGATTATAGAAATGATCTTGGGAAACGTGCGTTAGAAAGATCAAAATTTTTTTCTTGGGATAAAACTGTTGCAGAGCATATAAATATCTACAAAAAGATTCTTCATTTTTAATACATTTGTTGATAAATTATTAATTTCTTGAAGAAGCGCATTCTTTATTTCATGCCAGATAACCCAGTTTCTGGTAAAGCTGGTAATACTGCAAGGCTTAATCAGTTGCTTTCATTCTTTAATGATTGTGACAATTTGGATGTTCATTACGTTTCTTTAAAAGATTGGGGAATGTGGAAATCCATTGATTTACAGCTATTTGAAACCAAATATCCAAATGTAAAATTGCATCTTCTGGATAAAAAGCACAAAAATAATTTTTTTAGGTATTTTTTCCTTTATAAAATTCCTTATCTGTTTAAACAAAATTCAATTGATCTTACGAGCTATATCCTACGAAAGGAATTTCGTGATATTTTTTTTAGTTTTGGTCATTTTGATACAGTTTTGATAAGTTATGCTTCATGGGGTAGATTAATTGATAAGTTGGATGAAAAATCATATAAAATAATTGATACTCATGATTTTATTACTGCTCAAAATAATAAGAAGGGTAATTTAATTGGAAAAATGTTCCAAGATGAGATGAATATCCTAGATCAATATGATGAGATATGGACTTATTCTATTGAGGAGGAATATATTTTTGAACAATTTACAAATAAGAAAGTGGTATTGATGCCTGTTTCTTATCCTCAGAAATTCATTTGTAATTCCGGAAATTATAAATATGATGTTTTATATGTCGCCAGTGAAAATCCTCATAACATAAAGGGAATTACTTGGTTTCTTGATAATGTTTTACCGTACTTGAACAATATCCAAATTCATATAATAGGAAAAATTGGAAATACAATAAAAAATGAATATTCTAATGTTGTAAAATATGGAGTGGTTGATGACTTGGAGGATTTCTATAACAATGCAAGAATGGTAATCTGTCCAATGTTAAGTGGAACAGGTGTGAAGATTAAAGTCCTAGAAGCTTTATCTTTCGGGTTGCCTGTAGTTACTAATAGAAGAGGAGTTGATGGCTTGATCAACAAAAGGAATAATGGTTGTATAGTGACGGAAGACCCCAAAGAATTTGCTGAAGCTATTGAAAAATTGATCTTTGACAATAAGCTATACGAACTTATTAGATCAGAAGGAATTTCCTATTTTACCGAAAATCATAATTTGGAAAATGAAAAAGAATTAATAAATCTATCTTTACAAAAAAAAGTTTGAAAAGAAGAATCCTCATAGACCTCGAACGTTTGCGTTATCCCAACTCTGGGATTGCATTTGTATTTAGAAATCTTGCTAAGGGATTATTACAGTCAAAGTCAGGTTTGTCTTATGACTTTTACGGTCCAGAAAAAGAACTGAATTGTTTTTTAAAACCCAAACATATTGTTAAACGATTATTCTGGCATAAGATGGTTGATTTTTTTAGTTCGACTTATGATTTAATCCATGTCAGCCATCAGCTTTCACCTTATTTCAAAAAGAATTATAAGACTTGCAAAAAATTGGTTACCCTGCACGATCTTAATTTCTTGCATGAGGATTTGCCTGTTCGGAAAAAAGGTAAAATGCTGAAGAAAGTGAATAGAAGCCTAAGGTATGCAGATGCCATAGTCTGTATTTCCAATTTTGTCAAAAATGATTTTGAAAAAAATAGGCACCTTCTGGATCTTCAAAAACTAAAGACTGTGGAAGTGATTTATAACGGGCTGATTTTTCCGGAAGAAAGGCAATACGATCTGAAACAGTTTTCCGATTTGGGTAATAGAAAATATTTTCTTAACATCGGTGTGCTTTTTAACAAAAAAAATCAACTGGCATTGGTGAAAATGCTGCAGTTTGTAGAAGAAGATTTGGTACTTGTTGTCTCGCAAAGTAATAAGAATTATGAGGAAGAAGTACTGTCATTCATTCAGCAAAATAACTTGGGAAGCAGGGTTCATATACTCAGAAATGTTACCAATGAAGAAAAGTATGCCCTCTTACAAAACTGCGAAGCACTTTTGCAGCCCTCTTATGCCGAGGGTTTTGGGATTCCTCCGATAGAGGCGATGTATTTTGGGAAACCTGTATTTTTGTCGACATTTACCAGTCTGCCGGAAGTTGGTGGAGATCTGGCGTATTTTTTCCATGATTTTGAGCCAATGTCGATGGCAGATGTTGTGAAGGACGGTCTCATAAAATACAAAACCCAACCGGAACTGAAAAAACAGTTGACCAATTGGGCTCTTAAGTTTGATTACAAGATTATGGCTAAACAATACAACGACTGTTATGAGCGTTTACTGAAAGTTTAGGTGTTAAACTCCAAAACTGTTTTCTCTATAATTTTCACACAATCCAAAAGTTGGTCTTCGGTAATAACCAAAGGCGGCGCCAATCGGATGATATTGCCATGGGTTGGTTTGGCAAGGAGGCCGTTATCTTTCAGTTTTAGGCAAATATTCCAGGCAGTTTTGCTTTCAGGCGTGTCATTAATAAGGATCGCGTTTAAAAGGCCTTTTCCTCTTACCGCGGTAATTAAATCTGTTTTTTCTATCAGTTTCTCAATCTCGGAACGGAATAATTTTCCCAATTCTTCAGCTCTCTCAGATAACTGTTCATCTTCCACAACATCCAAAGCTGCAACAGCCACCGCGCAGGCGATAGGATTTCCTCCGAAGGTTGAACCATGTTGCCCAGGCTTGATAACGTTCATAATATCATCATTTGCCAAAACGGCAGAAACCGGATACATCCCGCCAGATAACGCTTTCCCGAGGATCAAAATGTCGGGCTGAACATTCTCATGATAACAGGCAATGAGTTTTCCGGTCCTTGCAATTCCGGTTTGTACTTCATCGGCAATAAAAAGAACATTGTGTTTTTTGCAAAGTTCCGATGCGGTTTTCAGATAACCTTCATCGGGAACAAATACGCCAGCCTCACCTTGAATAGGCTCCACCAAAAATGCCGAAATGTGCTGCGCTTCGTTGGTTAAAACCTCTTCAAGAGCGGTTAAATCATTAAAAGGGATTTTTATAAAGCCTGGTGTAAAGGGACCGTAATTTTGATTGGCATCAGGATCATTGGAGAAAGAGACAATTGTAGTGGTTCTCCCGTGGAAGTTATTTTCGCAAACGATAATTTTTGCTGCATTTTCAGCAATTCCTTTCACTTCGTAGCTCCATTTTCTGGCTAATTTTACAGCTGTTTCTACAGCTTCTGCACCCGAATTCATAGGGAGGACTTTGTCAAAACCGAAAAGCGTTGTTATTTTCTTCTCGTATTCACCTAGTTTATTATTGTAAAATGCCCTGGATGTCAAGGCCAGTTTTTGAGCCTGATCTGTCAAAGCCCTGACGATTTTTGGATGCGAATGACCTTGGTTGACAGCCGAATAAGCGGAGAGGAAGTCGTAATATTTCTTTCCTTCCACATCCCAAACATACACGCCTTCGCCCTTTTCCAAAACTACAGGAAGCGGGTGGTAATTGTGTGCACCATGTTGGTTTTCTAACTCAATAAAATATTGTGAAGACTTGTTTTCCATAAAAATATTTTTTCAAAAATAACGAATTTGATAGCTATAATGCTAATAAAAATGCCCAACTTATAAAGTCAGGCATTTTATCTTTAAGGATAATATTTCTTAGATATTATTATCAAAATTTTTGTCCATTACAAAAGTTTCCATAAATTTTGTAGTGTAGTTTCCTGCTACAAAATCCTCATTTTCCAATAGTTGTCTGTGGAAAGGGATGGTTGTTTTCACACCTTCGATGTAGAATTCTTCCAAGGCACGTTTCATTTTTGCAATCGCCTCTTCTCTGGTCTGCGCCGTTACGATTAGTTTTGCAATCATAGAATCGTAATTAGGTGGAATAGAATATCCGGAATAAACATGCGTGTCAACTCTCACACCATGACCGCCGGGGATATTTAATTCTGTAATTCTGCCTGGAGAAGGTCGGAAGTCAGCATAAGGATCTTCTGCATTAATTCTACACTCGATCGCATGCATTTTTGGATAATAATTCCTACCGCTAATCGGTGTGCCTGACGCCAACAAAATCTGCTCACGAACCAGGTCATAATCTACTACCTGCTCGGTAATAGGATGTTCTACTTGGATCCGGGTATTCATCTCCATAAAGTAGAAGTTCCTGTGTTTATCAACCAAGAATTCAATTGTTCCAACTCCTTCGTATCCAATGAATTCTGCTGCTTTTACCGCTGCAGCGCCCATTTTTTCACGAAGTTCGTCTGTCATAAAAGGAGACGGCGTTTCTTCTATCAATTTCTGGTTTCTTCTCTGTACAGAGCAGTCCCTTTCTGAGAGGTGACATGCTTTGCCAAACTGGTCTCCAGCCACCTGAATCTCAATGTGACGAGGTTCTTCGATCAGTTTTTCCATGTACATCCCACCGTTTCCGAAGGCTGCTACAGCTTCCTGAATGGCAGAGTCCCAGTGATCTTTCAGGTCTTCTTCTTTCCAGACGGCTCTCATCCCTTTTCCGCCACCACCTGCCGTAGCTTTGATCATCACAGGATAACCAATTTCTTTGGCAGTTACTTTAGCATCTTCATAAGAATCGATTAGGCCGTCAGATCCGGGAACACAAGGGATGCCGGCAGCTTTCATTGTTGCCTTGGCTGTTGCCTTGTCACCCATTTTTTCGATCTGTTCTGGCGTGGCACCTATAAATTTGATCCCGTTTTTTGCACAGATTCTTGAGAAATTTGCATTTTCCGAAAGGAAACCATATCCCGGATGGATGGCATCTGCATTGGTAATCTCTGCAGCGGCAATAATGTTAGGGATTTTCAGGTAGGAGTCTTTGCTCATTGGAGGGCCAATGCACACAGCCTCATCAGCAAAACGCACATGTAGGCTGTCTTTGTCGGCCGTAGAGTAGACCGCTACTGTTTTTATGCCCATTTCTTTGGCAGTCCGCAAAATACGCATGGCAATCTCGCCACGGTTTGCGATCAATATTTTTTTGAACATCTTAAATATGGTTTGAAATTTGAAAATTTGAAATTTGAAATTGATTTTGTGATCAATTATCAATCATCATAAATCAATTATAATTAAGATGGATCAACTAAGAATAGCGGTTGGTCATATTCTACCGGAGAAGAATCTTCTACCAATATTTTTACAATTTTTCCGCTGATTTCTGATTCTATCTGGTTGAAAAGTTTCATTGCTTCAATTACGCAAACCACTTTACCTTCTGTAACAGAGTCACCTACGTTAACAAAAACGTCTTTGTCTGGTGATGGCTTTCTGTAGAAAGTACCAATCATAGGAGACTTGATGGTGATGTATTTGCTGTCATCTGCAGTGTTTGCAGTTTCAGAACTTGCAACGGGAGCTGCTACAGGCGTTACTGCCGGAGCCGCTGCCGGCTGATAGGCTACCTGAGGCGTTACATAGCTTACAGGTTCTCCACCCAGCGGTGTTTTGATATAGATTTCGAAGTCTTTATTTTTATATTTAACTTCGGAAACACCTGCCTTTGCAACAAATCTTACAAGATTCTGAATGTCTTTTATATCCATATAATTTTTAAATTGTTTTGAACGCCAAATATAATAAAAAACCACTCAAATTGATAAAATCCGAGTGGTTTTTTATGCTAAGTATAAGATTATCAAAGATAGATCTTAGTTTTCTTCTGTTGTTTCTACAGTTTTCTCTAATACAACTTTTCCTTTGTAATAAAGTTTTCCTTCATGCCAGTGCGCTCTGTGATACAAGTGTAGTTCACCAGTCGTAGCATCTTTTGCCAACTGTGGCGCTACAGCTTTGTAGTGAGTTCTTCTTTTATCTCTTCTTGTAGACGACTGTCTTCTCTTAGGATGTGCCATTGTAAATTATTTTAAAAAAATTCTAAAGAATTATATTGTTATTATCTTAATTATTGTCTTTTAATTTTTTCAAAGCTGCCCAACGCGGGTCTATGCTTTGTTCCTCTTCTTCTTCAACTATTTTTGGACTGTATTGGTCAAGTAACTTTTGGTACTCGTCATTATCACTTACCGATGGTGCCAGTTTCTTCATGGGAATGGCAAGCACTACGGCTTCGTAGATAAGGTTGGCGATATTAAACTCGCTGTCTTTATGAGGAATAGTGATGATGTCTTCGTTACTGTCATCATATTCTTCACCAAATTTTACAAGAACTTTTATATCATTACTAATGTTTTCGGAAAACTCATCATTGCTGATGTCGCAAATTAATTGCACCGTTCCGGAAACATTAATGTAGAACTCCAAAAAAGTGGTGTGTTTGTCCAGATGAACGGTTACCTCTATTTTTGGGTTAAAAAACTCCTGCTCAGTCTCAAATAAATCAAAGAACGCTTGATTGATCTCAAATTTGAAATCATGCTTTCCGGTTTTTAGACCAGAAAAAGCAATATCGTAGTTTCTAAATCTGTCCATAAAAATGGTGTGCAAAAATAATTTATTTTTTTTAAATAACAAAATCTTTTTGGAAATACTTGACTTGCAAAAAATTACTTCCTTTATTTTGCCTTATTCAGTCACGGTTGGCAGGTCTTCGTCAACACCGTTTTTCAGGTGTGTGGATTTGGGACGCAGTCGGTTGGCCATTAAGTCCTGATATTCTGTCCTGTTGTTAAATATTTTAATGGCAGTAAAAATAGCTTCGGAAAAAGAGGTCTCGTCTGCCAGGTTTTTTCCCGCAATGTCATAAGCCACACCATGATCCGGCGATGTCCTGATAAAAGGCAATCCCGCAGTGTAGTTAACGCCATCTTCATAAGCAATGGTTTTGAAAGGTGCCAATCCCTGATCGTGATACATGGCCAAAACAGCATCGAAGGCGCGGTATTTTTCTGGTTGGAAAAAACTGTCCGCCGGATAAGGGCCAAATGCCATGATGTCTTGATCAAACAATTCCCGTATTGCCGGTTCTATAGTTTCGATTTCTTCCCTTCCGATGGCGCCGCCATCCCCGGCATGTGGGTTGAGACCCAGAACCGCAATTTTTGGTTTTTCTACGCAAAAGTCTTCTTTAAGCGTAGAAACCAGCTGTTTGATTTGTTTTTTGATTTTCTCTTTAGAGATATTGGCGGCAATTTCAGATACCGGAATGTGGTGTGTGGATACTGCTACTTTGAGGTCGTCTGTCACCATGAACATGACGGCTTTTTTCTGTGCCTTTTCTTCAAAATAACCGGTGTGCCCAGGGTGCGAAAAACCAAACTTCATCATCTCATCTTTGTTGATAGGAGCTGTCACCAGGACATCTATTTCATTTTTGAGAAGAGCTTCTGTAGCGGCATCCAAGGATGCAATGGCCATCTTGGTTGATTCTTCGGTTGGTATGCCAAATTCTATGGTGCTGTTTTCTTTGGTAAGGTTCACCATATTAATCTTGCCGTTCTGTGCTTCTGTGGCAGAATTAATATAATTAAAATTAGTCTGTAGCTTAAAAACATTCTTCTGATAGGTGAAGAGTTTTCCTGAACCAAAAATAATGGGCGTGAAAAAGTCGGTGATGCTTTTGTCTTTCAGAGATTTTAAAATGATCTCGGGTCCGATGCCATTGAAGTCACCGATGGAAATTCCTACTCTGATTTTATGATGTTTGGAGCTCATTTGTTTATCTTTGAAGATTAAAAGAATTGTACAAATTTACAATTTTTTAGGATAGGATTAAAGTTAGAAGTGATTATCAATAGGCCAGCAAACCCGGAAATGCAAAATTTTATATAATCCAAACTATAAGTTGGGTTGTAAAAGTATGACCATTGAGTGGGTTGGATCTGGAAAGGTCTTATGCAGACAAAGCCCATAGCCCCGATAGAAGCGGCATCCTTTTTTTGCGATGGCTTGCAAAAGGCGGAGGCAAAAAAGATACAGCGGATAGCGGGATCAAGCTCCTAAAAAATTTGAGAAATATTAGAAATAACATGTTTACAGGAATTATAGAAGCGACAGGGAAAGTCGAAAAAATTGAAAAAAACGAAGGTAATATTGATTTTACATTAAGCTGCCCGTTTACGCAGGAACTGAAAATAGACCAAAGTCTGGCGCACAACGGCTGCTGCCTAACGGTGGTGGAAGTGAACAGTGATTCTTATAAAGTGACGGCGATTAACGAGACGCTTGAGAAAACCAATCTCGGGTTTTGGAAAGAAGGAACGGAAGTGAATTTGGAACGTTGTTTGAGGTTCGAAGGCAGGCTGGATGGTCATATTGTACAGGGGCATGTGGACAAAACTGGGAAAGTAGAAAGTATAGAGGATCGCGATGGTAGCTATTTTATCACGGTTTCTTACGAAGAATCTGCAGATTATACCACGGTGCCGCAAGGTTCTGTAACGATGAACGGGACGAGCCTGACGGTGGCGGCAAGTGGCGATAACCGTTTCTCTGTGGCGATCATCCCTTATACCTGGGAATTTACCAATATGAAACATTTGAAGCCTGGCGATGTGGTAAATCTGGAATTCGATATTATCGGGAAATATGTTGCCAAGCTTTTGCAGTCGCCGATGGCTAATCTTTTGCAGAAATATCAATAAAAGATTTGATGCATAATCACCGATGAAAAATAAACACATTTGAAAACACACCATGCCATTAAGCGAATATAAAGGTTACAGGTTAAGGAATAGGGTATTTATAGGGTTTTTGGCGATCTGCCTGCTCAGTGTGGCAACGTCGGCGGTTTTGTCATTTGTCATTCTGAGGGACAATGCCAAAATGCAGAGCAAGACGGATATGCAGAACAAATCTGAAGCACTAATGTCTTCCTTGGATTATGCGCTAAGCCATACCCAAGTGCAAACCAAACAAATACCGGAAGTCTTGGATAACAAGATTTATGAGATTGCCGATATCAATAAGCATGATATTGTCATCTATGATCTTCAGGGAAATTATCTGCTATCCAATAAGGATCCGAACCTTGTAGCACAGAAAAAAATCCCGGCTTCAATTATTAAGGCAATCAAGAGAAACGGGAAACGCTATGATGACAAGTCTTATGATAATAAGCTGAATGCCACGGTCATATCTTCCTATATGGTTCTCAAGAATAATATGCTGGAAGATATTGCTTACGTCTATTTTCCTTACTATCATAATGAGAGTGCTTATATGGATGTGTTCAAACATTATTTTGCATACATCATTGGTGTTAATCTGCTTATAGTGCTGTTTGGTATCTGGCTCAGCTGGATTATCTCCAACAACTTAACTGATGCCATTACTAGGTTTACATCTATGATCAGCAAGATTAACCTGTTTGATAAAGATCTGAGGCCTATCAAATATTATAAAAACGATGAGCTGAATGCCTTGGTAAAATCGTATAATAAAATGCTCTCCGAAATTGCAGATCAAAGGGAACGTTTGAGTTATATAGAGAAACAGGCGGCATGGCAGGAGATGGCCAAGCAGGTAGCGCATGAGGTGAAAAATCCATTGACGCCTATGAAGCTCATGATGCAGAATTTTGAACGGAAATTTGATCCCAACGATCCCAATATAGCCGCCAAAGTGAAGGGTCTTAGTGAAGTGATTATTGGGCAGATAGATGTCATCAGCCGAGTGGCGAATGCGTTTTCAGAATTTGCACAGTTACCGCAGCGTCATGATGAGGAAATCTCCCTCAATAAAGAAGTGAGAAATGTCCTAACGATCTTTAGCGACGAAAATGTGTTTGTTCATGCCAGTCACGATGACATCCGGATGAAGATTGATAAATCTTACCTAACCCGCATTATCACCAATCTTGTGACCAATGCCAGCCAAGCCAAGGCAGACGACAGAAAATCGGTGATTAACGTAGATCTGGAGAAAATCGAAAAACGCATCAGGATCACGGTAGAAGATAATGGTATTGGCATCCCGCATGATCAGCTGGATAAGATTTTTGACCCTAATTTCACTTCCAAAAACAGCGGAATGGGGATCGGTTTAACAATGGTGAAAAGAATGGTAGAAGACTACAACGGGACAATTACCGTGCTGTCTACGGTGGATAAGGGTGCGATTTTTACCATTTCTATGCCTTCTAAATTTATAGATGAAAGCGTTCCGATTCCAGCAGTTTGATATCCGGCAAAGCAAAGACGTTTTCCGGGTTGGGACAGATGCGGTGCTTCTTGGTGCTTTGGCAGATGTTTCCCATGCAAAGCAAATTCTTGAAGTGGGTACAGGAACAGGGATTATTTCCTTGATGCTCGCACAAAGAAATCCACATGCTCATTTTACAGCAATAGACATCAATCCGAAGGCTGTCACACTATCACAAGAAAATTTTTCAGCATCGCCTTTTTCCGGTCGGATGGATGTGGAATGTGTTGATTTCAAAACAATGAAACCAGATGAAAAATATGATTTCATTGTTTCCAATCCGCCATATTTTGAGATTAACACTTCTTCCAAAGATGTTTTGGCAAGGCAAAGGCTGGAGTTGGATTTCTCGGATTTAATTAGAAAATCTTCCGAATTGCTCTCGGCTGATGGATTGTTTTCCGTCATAATTCCCATCTCTTATGAACCGGAATTTACAGGGATATGTTATGAAAATTCCTTGTTTATCAATAGAAAAGTCATCATCAAAGGTATCAAAACCGCCGATGCAAAGCGCGTGATTTTAGAATATTCTTTTAATGATAAAGAAGGCAAAATAGAAAATTTTGTCATAGAAAAATCGCCTAGGGTTTATTCTGATGAATATCTTGCGCTGACACAAGATTTCCATCTGTTCAACAAAAAACCTCTCTGAAATTTCAGAAAGGTTCCGTATTTTAAATGCTTTAGAATTTAAATCTAAATTCTAACGGCTCTTATTCAAAAAGTTCTGCCGTATCCAGCACAGAGACCTGTCCGTTTTCGCAACGGATAGCTTCCCCGGGATAGTTCTGGATCATGTGGTAATCATGCGTAGCCATTACCACAGCACAATTGTTTTCTTCTGCCAGGTTTTTGAGCAGCGTCATAATATCGTTGGATGTTTCAGGATCTAGGTTTCCTGTAGGCTCATCGGCAAGTATCAATTGCGGATGATTTAGGAGTGCTCTTGCAATGGCAACACGCTGCTGCTCACCTCCGGATAGTTGGTGTGGCATTTTGTGTTTTTTGGTTTTCATGCCAACACTCGAAAGCACTTCGTCAATCCGGGCTTCCATCTTTATTTTATCAGTCCAGCCGGTGGCCTGAAGTACAAAAAGGAGGTTCTTTTCAATATTCCTGTCGGATAGCAACTGGAAATCCTGAAACACGATTCCTAACTTTCTTCTGAGGTTGGGGATGTCAGACTGTCTTAGTTTTTTGAGGTCAAAACCTGCAACCTGTCCGCTGCCACCCTGTAGAGGTAGTTGGCCGTAAAGCACTTTCAGGAGGGAACTTTTACCCGAGCCGGTTTTCCCAATAAGATAACAGAATTTACCTTTCTTGATGTGCAGGTCGACATCATTCAGTACCGTAAAATTTTTCTGTACAACTTTAGCTTTGCTCAGGTCAATAATGTCGGATCCGGGATCATTTCTGTGTGGCATAATTTTGAAAATTTGTGAATTTCAAAAATAGCAAAAACTTAGTTTTTAGCTTTTACTTTTGGCAAATTTTAACAACAAAAAATGTCCGGAACTGTGCCCGGACATTTTTTTTATATGATAATTAAAGAAAAATTATCTCTTAGCGCGTGCTGCACTAACAGTTAAACTCTTTCTGCCTTTTGCTCTTCTAGCTGCCAACACTCTTCTTCCGTTTGGAGTTGACATTCTTTCACGGAAACCGTGTTTGTTTCTTTTTTTTCTTTCAGATGGTTGGAATGTTCTTTTACTCATCACTAATATATTTAGTTCGTAATTATCTATTAATTTTCAGACTGCAAATATAGGGTTTTTATTTATCTCGGCAAATATTTCAAAACTTTTTTGTGTTAATTTTTTGCTTTCTTTTGAAACTAATAATTTGGGCGCCTTTATCCGTCCTCCGTTCCCGCTTTTTTATTTTTTCCAATACTTTTCTCCACGCAAAAAAATAAAAAGAGCTCCACTCAGGCCGGGGCGCAGATGCCACGCCGATTCAATTTATTCTACAATACCGAGTTTACATCAACAAACAGAGTTTCAAACTATGAAAGGGTTAGATCTTTTCTTTATTTTCTAAAAGAGTCAATTAATTTGTATCAGAAAAGATAAAAACCAATCCAGAAAAGATTTGGAATTTCTTGTCATACCCAATCCTTCAACAAATAATGATAAATTTGCATTAGAAAATTAAAGGATGAGATTTCTATACAATATCTTCGTTTACCTGATGGTCTTTGGGATGAATATTTTTGCATTGTTTGATGCCAAAACCAAGAAAGGGATCCGGGGAAGAAAACTTTCACTCAAAACGGTGCGCGAAAAACTTGGCGGGCAAAAATTGATCTGGATGCACGCCGCAAGCCTGGGAGAGTACGAGCAAGGCCTGCCAGTACTGGAAAAATTTAAAAAACTGCATCCTGAATATAAAACCTTGGTAACCTTCTTCTCACCTTCCGGCTACGAAAATGTGAGGAAAAGAAAACAAATTGCCGATGTAATCTGCTATTTGCCGTTTGATAAACCTGGAGAAATGAAAGCTTTTGTGTCTTCATTCCGGCCTCAGATCTTTTTCACGGTGAAGTATGATTACTGGTACAACCTTTTGGCAGAGTTGAGAAAATCAGGCTGCAGAAATTACGTGATCTCGGCATTGTTTTATGAGAACCAGTTTTACTTCAAATTTTATGGTAAATGGTTTGTGGAACAGCTTCGGCAGAATATCGACTGGTTTTTTCATCAGACAGTCAAGTCTTCGACACTGGCCAAGAGTATCGGACTGGTCAATTCATCGGTGTCCGGGGATACGAGATTTGACCGTGTAAAACAGTTTTTGGAAAAAGATAAGCATCTTGATTTTATTGAGGAATTCAAAGAAGATAAAAAGCTGGTGGTTTTTGGCAGCAGCTGGGAGGCGGAAGAAGATATTGCCCAGATTCTTTCCAAAAAGTTGCCGGATGCCAAGTTGGCTATTGCACCACACGATTTGCAACGGGTTCAGCATTTGCAGAAATTATTCCCGAATGCTGTTTTGTATTCCCAACTCGAAAAAAATAATCAATTATCATTTATCAATTGTCATTTATTAATCATTGATAGCATCGGAAAACTGACTAGGTTGTACGCGTACGCAGATTTGGCGATTGTTGGCGGAGGTTTTCATTCCGCAGGTTTGCATAATATTTTGGAAGCTGCTGTTTACGGCGTTCCCGTTATTTTTGGGAACCGCTACAAAAAAAATCCCGAAGCCGATGCGCTGATTGCAGCCAACGGCGCAGGGCGTTTTGATGATTTTGTAGCCGCTTCGGCCTTTGCAGAAGAGGTTTTGAAAGATGACAATGTCCTAAAAAAAATGGCTGAGAATGCAAAACAATTTGTCATTTCCCAGCCTGATTCTACAGAAATTATTATCGCTAAAATGTCATCTTATGAATCCGAAAATCAAATGCTTTCGGATCAAGATTCTTAAATTTTAGTTTTTGCAAAATACCAGATGAGCATTGCCCAGCTTAAGATCATAAACAAACCGCCGAGAGGTGTGATTGGTCCCAAAAACTTGAGATTAACGCCCCAAACATCCTGAAAACTCAAAAAATAAATACTAACTGAAAACAAGAATGTTCCGGCAATCATTAGAATCGAAATCCATTTTTCGGAAGTCGTTTCAAATTTTAAAATATACCCGACAATGAGTAAGAAAAAGGCAGCGTAAATCTGATAGCGTACGCCTGTTTCAAAACTTTCCAGCCGTTCTACAGATAATATTTTCTTGAATGCATGTGCTCCAAAAGCGCCCAGAATGACGGATAACAAACCGTAGATTCCGCCGATGATTAATGTTAAGTTTTTCATTTTATAATTCTCCTTTTTGATTTAAAATAATAATTCTTCCGACCATCGTAACAATTCCCAAAATGATAAAAAGCCAAGCAAATCTTTTGGAACTGGCAAAGCCTGGATTTTTTGTTAACTTAAGAAATATTCCAAAAATCAGCATAAAAGCTGAAAGAGCGATTCCAAACATAATTCTATTTATTTCTCAATTTTTCCAATTCTGCAATTACTTCGTGGTGGCTCACCGTTTTATCTTTGAAGTAAGTCACAAAATGCTGTTTCTCTTCTTCTGTTGCGCCAAACTGGTTCAGAATATTGAACAAATGCATTTTCATATGGCCTTTCTGGATTCCGGTCGTTACCAAGGAACGGAGCGCTCCAAAATTTTGTGCCAATCCCGAAACTGCCAAGATGCTCATCAATTCCTGAGCAGAAGGTTTTCCTAATAAAGCCAAAGAAAATTTAACCAAAGGATGAAGATTCGTTAAACCACCTACTACACCAACAGAAATTGGCAAATCGATCCAAAACCTGAAAATCCCGTTGTCTGTTGTACAATGTGTTAACGAAGAATACTTCCCGTTTCTCGCGGCATAAGCGTGGGCGCAGGCTTCCGTCGCACGAAAATCATTTCCGGTGGCTATCACCACAGCATCCACACCATTCATAATGCCTTTGTTATGCGTGGTTGCTCTGTAAGGTTCTATTTCGGCAATGGTTACGGCACGTTTGAACTTCCAGGCAAATTCTTCGTTGGAGATGCCGCTATCATCTTTCAAATCTTCAATTTTGCAGGAAACTTCGGCTCTTACGATACAATCTGGCGTATAATTGGACAAAATATTCATTACAATTTGCAGCGATTCTTTCTCTTCCTGAGTGAAACTTTCTTCGTTCGCCACTTCTGTTTTAAGCGTTTTTCCAAATTGCTCCAAACAGGAATTGATGAAATTGGCACCCATAGAATCTACGGTATCGAAACTCGCTTTCAGCTGGAAATAATGTTCCAGTTCCTCGGTTTTGTCAATCAGTTTGATGTCCAGGATTCCGCCGCCTCTTTTTCTCATATTGGCTGTGATATCCTCGGTGGCTTCCAGCAGTTTTTTCTTTAGTTTAAAATTGAAAAAATGAAGCAGTTTATGTGGCTCTACATTCAGGATAAAATGTGTGTGACCCAGTTTTTCTGTATTGATAATTGTTGTCTTGAAACCGCCTTTGTCAATCCAGAATTTGGCAGCTTTACTTGCCGCAGCCACTACAGAACTCTCTTCCACAGCCATTGGAAGAGCCAAAAGTTTCCCGTCAATCAGGAAATTCGGGGCAATCCCGTAAGGCATGTAAAAATTGGAAATGGTGTTTTCCGAGAACTCATCGTGGAGTTTTTGCAGGTCTTGGTCGTTATTCCAATATTGCTGTAAAATCTGCTCGTAACTGCGGTCATTACTTAGGTATTCCGAGATTAGCCAGTCTATTTTTCTTTGTTTGGAAAGTTTTGAAAACCCTTCAACAGGTTGATGTTGCATAACAATAATTATAAGTTGTAAAGATATAAATTTTAACACATTTTGTTAATAACTTAACAGTTGTACGTGTTGTTAATTTCATTTATGGACTTATTTTTGACATTGAGATTTGATATTCTATCTCAAATTAAATTTCCTAAAATATGAACTTCGACCGCATCAAAGAAAAACTCGAAATATTGGCTGATGCAGCCAAATACGATGTTTCGTGCTCATCCAGCGGTGGAAAGAGAAAAAATAATGGTGGTTTGGGTGACAGTTCTGCCAGCGGGATTTGCCACACTTATACAGAAGATGGACGCTGTGTCTCGCTGCTCAAAATTCTATTGACCAATCATTGCATATACGATTGTATCTATTGCGTTTCCCGAAAATCCAATGACATCAAGCGTGCCGCTTTTACAGTGGAAGAAGTCGTGGATTTGACCATCAGTTTTTATAGGCGTAATTACATCGAAGGTCTTTTCCTGAGTTCAGGGATTTTCAAAGATGCCGATACCACAATGGAGCGCTTGGTTCGTGTGGCCAAAAAACTAAGGAATGAACACAAATTCAATGGTTATATCCATCTTAAATCGATTCCGGGAGCGAGTGATGAACTGATGCAGGAAGCGGCTCTCTATGCAGATCGGCTTTCCGTAAATCTTGAAATTCCGACTGAATCGGGGTTGAAATTATTGGCGCCGGATAAAAACCGGGAAGATATGCTGCAGCCGATGCGTTACGTTCAAAAAGGGATTCAGCAGTATAAAGACGAGAAGAAAGCCATCAGGAATACCCCGAAATTTGCTCCGGCAGGCCAGTCGACACAAATGATTGTAGGCGCCACCAATGAAAACGATTTGCAAATCATCAAAGTGGCAGATCATTTCTATAAAAATTATGGAATGAAGCGGGTTTATTATTCCGGATATATTCCTGTGACAGTGGATAACCGTTTGCCTGCCATTACCGCAGAAGTTCCTGTTCTTAGGGAAAACCGTTTGTACCAGTCCGATTGGTTAATGCGTTTCTATGGTTTTAAAGCCGATGAAATTCTCGATTTTAGTATGCCTTTTCTGGATCTGGAAGTGGACCCGAAACTCAGTTGGGCATTACGCCACTTAGAACAGTTTCCCGTTAATCTGCAAACGGCAGACTATAAAATGATCCTCAGGATTCCCGGGATAGGTGTAAAAACCGCGCAGAAAATTGTGAGCGCAAGGCGGTTTCAGGTTTTAACGATTGACCATCTCAAAAAACTGGGTGCCGCCGTTAACCGTGCCAAGTATTTTATCGATTTCACTTACGGAAACCCTTTTCTGAAACATCTTACCGACTTAAACCTGAGGAAATTGATCATTGGTGGAAGCCAGTCCAAATTTCAGAATCAGTTTTCCCAACAGCTGACATTATTCTAGAATTTCAGTAAAAATTAATTATGATTTAGGAATGATTGGTTATTTTTGATCGTTAATCAAAAAAATAATTAAGCCATGAAAAAATTAGTACTTCTATTAAGCATCTTCTTCTACATTTTTAGCAGTGCACAAGTGCCTCCGCCCCCTTCAAAATCTTCTTATAAAACCAGCAATAATGGTTTGACAATTAACTCAAGACGCGGAACATTAATTCAGAAAGAAATTACCACGTTGGGGAAATTCAAAACTCTGAATTTTCAAAAAATAAGTTCAAAGGACTTGTCGGATGGAACCGTGGAAAATGTTCTGGGCGTCATGTTGCAGTCGGAAACTTATGACCAAATCTGGAAAAGAACTTTGACAATTGATAAAGCAGAACTTACCAAATTAATTGCTGCATTGCAAACCGTAGAGCAGAAAGAGCAGGAGAGAACGGCGGTGGAAACCAAATATAAATTTGTAACCAATAATAATATCGAGTTTGGAGGTGTTTATAATAATGATTCAAGACTTTGGAACAATTACATCAATTTCCCATCCAACTCCTTCAACCAAAACTTCATCGAATATTCTAAAGATGAACTAAAAGATTTTTTAAAAATTCTAAAAGCTGTTGAAAAAGAATTGTAATAACAGTCACGTTCACCAATGATTGAATGAAATTCCGAGAAGTTCACCATGTTTGTTTTTGTCGGTTAGGTTATATTTAGAAATTTTAATACAACAATTTTATGGACAATATAACCGACGAAGAACTCAAAAAGCGAAGCCGGCATATCACCGAAAACTATTTCCTTTTTCTTGACCGGCACATTGCAGACGTCATTGCCGGAAAAAAGGACGAGTTTATGGAGATTAACCAGATTGCGGCAGAACTTTTTCTGTCACACAAGCATCTGACGGATTGTGTTCAAAAAGAAACCGGTCATCATCCGTGCCATTATTATGACCTCCGGATTGTTGATGCGGCCAAAGATATGCTTGCCACAACAGACCAATCTGTAGCACATATTGCCAAGGTTTTGACTTATGATCCTTCTAATTTTTCCAAATTTTTTAAGAAATTCACAGGGCTTACGCCAGGGCAATTTCGTAAAGAGAGCAAAAAATAAAACATGTTAAAATCGATAGTTAGACAAGTGAGGAATAGCTTGTCTTTTTGCTTTTCTGTGCTAATATTTATAAGCATTAGAGGCAAAAAATTATCTTTGTACGTCAATAACTGGTATGAAAAAACTCTTCCGCCTGTCTACGGTTCCTGTTTCCCTCAATATTTTGCTAAAAGGGCAGTTGGCTTACCTTATTCATTATTATGATGTGACGGCCATTTCCGGCAATGGTAAAGACTTGGATGAGGTGGAAAAGCGGGAAAATGTTAAGGTTTTCCCTATTGAGATGCAGCGCCAAATTTCACCTTGGAAAGACTTCGTGGCACTTTGCAAACTCTACAGGTATTTCAGGCTCGAGAAGCCGGATATTATCCATTCCATTACACCCAAAGCTGGGCTTCTCAGCATGTTGGCGGGCAAATTAGCTGGCGTCCCGGTGCGGATCCATACTTTTACAGGTCTTATTTTCCCTTCCCGATCGGGCATGATGCAACAATTACTTATCAATATGGATCGGTTGCTTTGTCTTGCCGCAACACATATTATCCCCGAAGGCGAAGGCGTGAAAAAGGATTTGCTGCATTTTCGCATTACCAAAAAACCTTTGAAAATTATTGCCAACGGGAATGTTAATGGGATAGATACGGCATTTTTTGATCCAGCCTGCATTGATGAACAGGAAAGAGCAGAACTTAAAAACCAATTGGGGATTTCTCCGCAAGATTTTGTCTATGTTTTTGTAGGCCGGCTTGTAAGTGAAAAAGGGATTAATGAACTTGTAGCTGCCTTTAAAAATGTGCAGCAAACGGTTAACGGGAAAACGATAAAACTTCTTTTGGTAGGTCCGGAAGAGGCAGAACTTGATCCTTTAAAAACAGAAATCCTTAACGAAATCAGAAGTAATAAAGATATTATTACGGTTGGGTTTCAAAAGGATGTGCGGCCCTATTTTGCAGTTTCCGATGCATTGGTTTTCCCTAGTTACCGCGAGGGTTTTCCTAATGTGGTGATGCAGGCTGGCGCTATGGGTTTACCTTCGATTGTGACAGATATTAATGGTTGCAATGAGATTATCGAAGACGGCAAAAACGGTATGATTATTCCTCCAAAAGATGAAGTTTCTTTAGAACAGGCAATGTCCCGGTTTGTGAATGATACTGCGTTGCTTTCTCATTTATCAAAAAATGCAAGACCAATGATTCAGCAGCGTTATACGCAGGAAGTTGTCTGGGAAGCTTTGTTGGAAAAATACCAAGAAGTTTCCAAGTAATCAGTAAAGAAATAGTTAATTTTAATAATGAAAATCAATGACATGTCCCTGTTGTTCCAGAAATTCTTATAAAGATTGTTGCCAACCTTATCATTTGAAGGCGAAATTTCCTGCAACGGCAGAAGCGCTGATGCGGTCGCGTTTTTCAGCCTTTGCCGTCCCAAATGGCGAGTATCTTTGGGAAACCACTTCGCCGAACAAGCGGCAGTTTCATCACAAGAAGGATTTACAGGAATGGGGTGAGATTAATGTATGGACAAAGCTGGAAATTGTGGATAAGCCATCGGCTAACAAGGTTGAGTTCAAAGCTTTTTATATTGATGAAGATGGCAACGAGCAGGTTCATCACGAGTTGTCAAAATTTAAACTAATCAGAAACCGCTGGTATTATGTTAGCGGAGAATTTTTGTAAGTAGATGAAAAACAATATTTAAAAGATTTTTTATAAATTCTTCTTCTTTTGCCTCAATACATACAGATACAGGCTTTCCACTTTCTCTCTTGCCCAAGGTGTTTTCCGCAGAAATTTGAGGGAAGAGCTTACACTTGGGTTTTCGCCTGTAAAACAACGGATGTTGATCTGCTTGCCCAGCTCGCCATAACCTTTGTAATATTCCAGCAACTCTTCCAGAATAGCATCCAGCCGCTTGCCGTGTAAAGGGTCTTTCGAATTGTTTTCCATCCTGTAAAATTATTGATTTTATTATTTTAAAAACCACAAAAAGGCACATAAGTTTTAGTTTATAAAAAATGCTATGGCTTTTCTTTTGTGACTTTTTTAGTAAAAAAGAAGTATCTCAATTGTCATTTCATATATTTGAAATCAAATAAAGAGATATGAAATTCCTAACCTTCGCATCCATTATACTTTCCACTATGTTATCAGCTCAGGATTTTGCCAATTTTGGCAGATATGCACAACAAAACCAACAGGTTATTTCTCAAAATATGGTGCCAACAGCCGTTCTGATGGGCGATTCCATCACCGAAGGCTGGTTTGCCACAGACCCCGGATTTTTTACGAAAAATAATTTTGTTGGAAGAGGGATTGGCGGTCAGGTAACGTCTCAGATGTTGTTGAGATTTCAAGAAGATGTTATCAAACTGAAACCAAAGCTTGTCATTATCCTTGCCGGAACCAATGATATTGCGGAGAATCAGGGTCCGATTTCTTTGGATAAGGTTTTCGGCAACATCGTTTCAATGGCAGAATTGGCGAAAGCGAATCATATTAAAGTCGTTTTGTGTTCTGTGCTCCCGGCTTATGATTTTCCTTGGAAAAAAGATATGAAACCTGCGGATAAGGTGATTGAGCTTAATAAAATGATAAAAGATTATGCTACAAAAAATCATCTTCCATATGTGGATTATCACTCAGTTTTAAAAGACGATAAAAATGGCCTGCCAAAACAGCTCGCCGAAGACGGCATCCACCCGACAAAATTGGGTTATGAAAAAATGGAGGCAATTTTGATGAAAAATTTGAAATAATAACAATTAAGGACAAAAATCCTTTTTCAAATTCCTCCCGAAAAGTGTATTTTTAAACCAAATTTTTCAGTAATGATTTACGGGATAGACCAGCTAACATTTCGCGATGTTTTGGAGATTGTAAAGAATCCTTCCAAAGCCAAACTCAATAAAAAATCAAAAGACCAAATCATAAAATCCCAGCAGAATGTACAGCAAATTGTAGCATCTGACAGAACGGTTTATGGCATTAATACCGGTTTTGGGCCTCTTTGCGATGTGAAAATTTCCGAAGAAGAAACGGCGCAGCTTCAGCATAATCTCATTATTTCTCACGCCGTTGGTGTGGGAAAACCGATTGATGCGACTATTTCCAGGATAATGATGATTTCCAAAATCCACGCATTGTCAAAAGGATTTTCTGGCGTGTCATTAGATGTTATCGAACGCTTGATCCTGATGCTGGAACTGAACATTATTCCCGTTGTTCCAGAGCAGGGTTCTGTGGGTGCTTCCGGCGATCTGGCGCCGCTGGCGCATTTGGTTTTGCCACTTTTGGGATTAGGTCAGGTTTGGGAAAATGATCAAACTGTTGAAACTGCAAAAGTTTTAAAAAAGCATAACATAAAACCTTTGAAACTCGGACCAAAAGAAGGTTTGGGACTGATTAACGGGACACAGTTTATTCTTGCTCACGCAATTACAGGCCTTGCCAAATTCGAATATCTGTTGGATTTGGCAGACTTGACCGCTGCAATGAGCTTAGAAGCTTATCGTGGTTCGGCAAGTCCTTTCAAAAAGGAATTGCACGAGATTCGACCGTTTGACGGGAGCCAAAAAGTGGCGGAAAGAATGCAGAATTTCTTAAAAGATTCCGACAATCTTAAATCCCACGAGTTCTGCGACCGGGTTCAGGATCCTTATTCTATGCGTTGTGTACCGCAGGTTCATGGTGCCAGCAGAAATGCGTTTGAACACCTCAAACAAATGGCAGAAACCGAACTGAATTCCGTTACGGATAATCCGATTGTCCTTAGTGCAGAAGAATCCATTTCCGGAGGTAACTTCCACGGTCAGCTGATGGCTTTGCCTTTGGATTACGCCTCGCTGGCGGTGGCAGAATTAGGAAATATCTCGGACAGAAGAAGCTTTCTTTTACTCGAAGGAAAATATGGTTTACCCAAATTGTTGGTGGAAAGTTCCGGGCTTAATTCCGGGTTTATGATTCCTCAATATACAAGTGCAGCTTTGGTGACGGAGAACAAAACGCTTTGTTTCCCGGCATCCGCAGACTCTATCCCCACAAGTCTCGGGCAGGAAGACCACGTTTCTATGGGCAGTATTTCCGGAAGAAAATTTAACCAGATTTTAGGGAATCTTGAAAATATCTTAGCCATAGAATTAATGTTTGCGGCCCAAGGTTTGGAATTCCGAAGACCTGCAAAATGCTCCAAAATAGTCGAGAAAAACTATGGCATCATCCGCTCTGTTGTCCCAAAACTGGAAGATGACCGATTGATTGGCGAAGATATTTTGAAAATTGCAGAGTTGATTAGAGAAAAGAAATTGGTTGTGAATTAAATTTTATAGCACAATCAATTTCATTTGTAATTAACTACCAAGTTGATAATCCAAAGGCAGCATGTTTGAAACATTCTGCTGGGAAAAGTCTCCTTCCAAAATCAATAAATCGGGCTCGGAGCAATTTCCTTCGGGGTAAATTTCAAATTCTACCGCGTCAGGATGTACCAGCGATGACTGGGAAACTGGCACTATAGATTTTACAAATTCTCCTTTTTTGATTTCGTAATAATATTTCTGATAATTAACCATCAGCAAATCATTGAAATCCAGAAAAAGCCTGCCGTCTTTCCGCTTTGTAAAATCGGATTCCTTTATTTTGGTTTTCAGAATTGCCAATGCAAATTGAGGATTTTTACTTTTCCTTTGGGCAATATCTTCCAGCTCTGGCGACAAGTGTAAGTTCATCACTTTCTGAGTTCTCACAAAACTCATATAATCTTCCAGCTTTTGTAATTCGGCTTCGGTGGGATATTTGGGATTTGGGATGCGTTTGGCGTGGTTCACGATGAAACCTTCTTTTTCCAGTTCGTTTTTATAGAGGCTCCTCAGGAAGTGCATCAGGCTGCCATTGTAAGCATTCATCCGGTTCAGGATAGCATTTTTCTTATTGTTGCTTTCTTTGAAGAAAGAAGTGCCCAGGTAACTGTTGGTTTTCTTTTTAAAATCTGCCTCGAAATTGATGAGGTTGTACCGGATACTGTAACCCAGATTTTTATTTTCGATGACCAAAGTCTGTGGTGCTTTTACTTTCAGGAATTGATTCTTTTTATCATACGAAAATTTGAGTGTCCGTTGGTTTTTAATGCTTACATTTTCCCTGTCAAAGCCAATAAACTTGTCCAGGAAATAATTGATAAAATCTTTGTAAGCCTGTTCTGTGTAAGGGATGATGGTAACTTCTTCGATTTCGCTAACCGGGTTGATAATCACTTTTACAGATTTTCCGATGGCCTGATTCAATGGGAAAATACTGGTCTCGTAATGGTCTTTCTGGAAAATCAAATTTCCGCTTTTCTGTCCCTGCACATCCAGCCGGAAACTTCCGTCATTGGCAGAAACGGTCGATGTTTTGGTACCATCCAGATAAACGTTAACATTAGGGGTCAGATTCCCATTTTCGGTCTGGATTTTACCGGAAATAATTTGAGAAAAACAGCACGTGACAAAGCTCAGATAAAAGCCAAATAGTAATAATCTTTTCATATGAAGATATTTATTATTTTAATGGACATATGCAATCTCCGAATCTTCATAGGTATTTGGTTTAATATTTATGACGATTTCATTAAAACAATATTACTAATTTTTTAGTTATAAAAACAGGGGTGGATAAAAATTTCCGCTTTTACCCAATTCTTACCGAAGTCATACTTAATGATCCACCTATCAATTCATCATTGAACAAAGACAGGTTGTCTGATTTTCCTTTCAGTCCGAGGTTGTAAATCAAAGGCAAGAAATGATCTGGCGTTGGCACTGCATATTGCAAAAATGCACCTTGTTTCTGATAATCAATTAATTTTTGAACATCACCATCCAGAATCCAGTTGTTGGTTTTTTCCTTGGCTTCTATCGCCCAGTCCCAGCCTACGCCTACGGTATCAATATTTTTCCAGTCAATCAATCGGAGGTTGTGGACAATATTGCCGCTTCCGATAATCAGGATTCCCTTTTCGCGGAGTTTGGATAGTCTTTTTGCTAAATCATAATGGTATTGTGGCGGTTTTGTATAATCGATGCTCAGCTGGATAACAGGAATATCCGCATTGGGGTACAGATGCCGCAATACCGACCAAGCACCGTGATCCAATCCCCAGCTGTGGTCTTCTTCTACAACAGGCATCAGGAGATCAACGGTTTCTCTTGCTAATTCCGGGCTACCTTTGGCTGGATATTGCACATCAAATAAAGCTTGCGGGAAACCTCCAAAATCGTGAATGGTTTTCGGCATTTCCATTGCGGTAACAAAAGTCCCGTTCGTAAACCAATGTGCAGAAATACAAATAATGGCATTTGGTTTTGGGATTTCTTTGCTGATGTTCCTGAAGCCCTGTACAAAGACATTTTCCTCGATAGCATTCATCGGTGAGCCGTGCCCAAGAAACAGAACCGGCATTTTTACCGTACTCGGGAAGTTATCTGATATTTTTGAAAGGTCGTTGAGGTTCATTTTATGATTGTATAAAATGGTTAAAGTATTTTAATTGAGTTTTAAAATCTTTGATTTTTTGACAACTGTTGTTTTTTAGTTGAATCTGCAGCCCGACTTGAACGGAGCTCATTTTTCTAGCGGAAGGAGAGGCTTGGGAAAAATAGCGGGAGTGGAAGGCGGAAAAGCTGCCCTAAAAATAATATTAAATAGGTTTTGAGGGAGTCAAAAGCTGCTCTAATAAAACAAAAAAGTATAAACAAAGCGGACTCTGTTTATACTTTTAGAAACTTAAACTCTAATATAATCTGTGTCCTATTATTGTTTTATAAATTGCAAGTCGCCGGCAATTTTGACGTCATCACTTACCAAAACGCCACCTGCTTCCAGTGCCGCATTCCAGTTAAGGCCAAAATCTGATCTTTTGATTTTGCCTTCAAAAGAGAAACCAGCTTTGGTATTTCCCCAAGGATCCTGCCCAATTCCACCAAAATCCACATCCAGAGTTACTGGTTTTGTAACGCCATTGATTGTCAGGTTACCGGTAACATCGCCCGTCAAAGCATCTGCTTCAAAAGTGATGGCTGGGTATTTCTCTGCATCAAAAAAATCTGCGGATTTCAAATGTGCATCCCTATCTGTATTGTTGGTAAAAACAGAATCCGTTTTAATAGTAGCGCTCACTTTAGCTTTAGAAAAGTTGTCGTCTTCTGATGTAATTTCTGCTTCAAAATTCGTGAATTCCCCTTTAACATTGGAGATCATCATATGTTTTACTTTAAAAGTAAGTTCGCTGTGTGTTGGGTCTAATTTCCAAGTAGTTGACATAATTTTAATATTTTATTGATTAATTGTAGTGCAAATTTACAACCTCTATTCAGCTTACGCATTGATATAGGATAAGAATTAATATTGGGCTATTTTATTTTGGGCAGCCCACCAGATTTCTCCCTGGCTTTCCCCGTACCCAATCTGCCGGTCGGGCTGTCCGTTTATATCTTTTTTGCCCACGCTTTTTCCCCGCAAAAAAGGATAACCACTACCATCCCTGCTGCGGTTGGGGTACTGTTTCACCATTTCTCTGTCAGGTATTTCCAGTACCGCTTCGGAACGTGTTGGATGTGGAGTTTCGTATTTTTTCGTTCCTTAATGTTGGTTTTGGTAAAATAACTTTGCCACAGCGTCTGGTATTTTTTCTCCTCATCGTGAAATTTTTCCTGATATTGGTTGAGGTTCAGTTTTTCATCGGGATAGAAGAATTCGCAGTTTTCCAAATCGTAGAATAATCCATAATGCCTTCTCAAATCATAGATCATCCACTTCTGGTCAGCATAGCGGTCTTTAAAATGTTTCCGGATCAACGGCAAAACATTAAAGTCCGGATCAATCTTGGCAAAATAAACATCGTCCTGCATTTTTTCGAATCTTACAAAAGCGGTCATCCTGTGTCTTTCTCGGCTGACGGATTTGCAGATTTTTGCGATTTTCAGAATATCATCATTGGCAAAGTTTTTCATGATATTGTCATCAGGATGCCGGATGGATTGCCTGACGGCGGAGAGGATTAGCTGTTCCATTTCTGCATCTTCTGAAAGGTAAACCCTCATCAAATCATTGATTCCGGATTTGCCGATATTCTGCTCCAGTTTATTTAGAACCCTTTCGGATTTTTCCTGTTGTGTCACCACCTCGTGGATCTCGGCAAACATATTGTCCTGATGGAAATTATCCCGGTTTCTGATTTCCACATCTCTGTAACGGTATTCAAAAACCTCGAATATCGCTGTAAAAAGTCCATCGAAACTGCCGTCGTAGAGAAGCGTTGTCATCATTTGATTATAAAAAATGGGTTCCTTTATCCTGATTTAATTCTTTTTGTTTCGCATTGCAACTCTGCCCAAATGTTTTATTTTTATCCAATGAAATCGCCATGCTTTTAAAATCTAAAAATTAATAAAAATACAGCGATAACATATGACCTGTGAAATAAAATAAATATCTGCCTATGCAATCAAAAATCATCCTTGAAAATCTGAAAATCTATGCCTATCACGGTGTTTTGGAAGAAGAAGCGCTAATTGGCAATTATTACATTATCAATGCCGAGCTGCATGCTGATCTGCAAAAAGCATCCCAAACAGATGACCTGCAAGATACCGTTAATTATGCAGAGATTAATGAGATTATTCATCAGGAGATGCTGGTGCGGTCCCAACTTCTGGAACATGTGATTGGTAGAATCATCAATAGGGTCGAACGTCAGTTTCCACAGATCAGCTTTATAAAAATCAAATTGACAAAGACAAAACCACCAATGCCGGGCGAAATGGATGGTGTAAGCTTGGAGTTTGAGAAAAAACTTCATCAGTAGTATAAGGATTTTGTCAAGCTTAAACTATTGGTACTAAGTTTGCTGCGAAAATCTAAAATTAAAGTGAGATGAAAAATTATATCGCTGTTGCCATTGCTGCGTTGGGGCTTATTATTGCGGCTGCCCTATTGGGGAGTGCCGTTAAAAACCGTAACAGGTCAGAGAATACGGTGTCTGTCACCGGATTGGGATCCAAAAACTTTACATCGGACCTGATTACTTGGTCTGGTAGTTTTTCCAAAAACAACGCAGATCTTAAGTCTGCGTATGATGCTTTGGCAGTAGATCGACAGGTGATTTTTGATTACTTGAAATCCAAAGGGATCAAAGAAAACGAGATGGTTTTTTCTGCCGTCGATATTCAAAAACAATTCCGTAGTTATACAGATTCCAATGGCAATTACCAACAAGGTGAGTTTTCGGGGTATAATCTGACCCAGAATGTATCGATACAATCCAAAGAAGTTGGTAAAGTAGAAAATATTTCCAGAAATATTACCGAGATTATTAACCGAGGTATTGAGTTTACATCGTCTTCGCCACAGTATTTTTACACCAAACTCGCCGAAGTAAAACAGCAGATGATTGCCGATGCCACCAAAGATGCCAAAGAACGTGCAGAAAAAATTGCGGAGAATGCAGGAAGCAGCCTCGGAAATCTCAAAAAAGCAACCATGGGCGTGATCCAGATTACGGCACCCAATTCCAATGAGGACTTTTCGTATGGCGGCACTTATAATACCGCCTCAAAAGAGAAAGTGGCTAGTATTACTATAAAGTTGGAGTACGAAGTGGACTAAAATTCAATCTTTACAATTTGGTTTTACTGTCAAAAACTAACGTCACTGGGCCGTCATTGATTAAAGACACCTTCATATCTGCGCCGAAAATTCCGCTTTCTACCTTTAAACCTGATTTCCTGAGTTCGTCTTTAAAATATTCGAAGAGTGGAATGGCTTTATCGGGTTTTGCAGCTTTTATAAATGATGGGCGGTTGCCTTTTTTGTAATCAGAAATTAATGTAAACTGGCTGATGCACAGGATTTCGCCGTTAATATCTTTTACAGATTGATTCATTTTACCGTCGTTGTCAGAAAAAATTCTGACATCCAATATTTTTTTAGCAAGCCATTCGGCATCTGGGAAATCATCATCTTCGTCCACGCCGATTAACAGCATCAGGCCCTTTTCTATTTTTCCGACAACCTTGTGTTCTACTTCAACATGGGATTCTTTAACACGCTGGATAACAATTTTCATGATATTTTATTTGGTAATTAGTTATAAATGGACAATACATTGCTGTTGGCGTCAAAGGAGTAGGAGCGGTAGGTTTTGAGAGCGGTTTTCGCCGTGTTGTTCAGTGGTTGCCCTGTCGTCAAAAACCATTCTGCGCCATCATGTGGGCAAACCACCTTGGTGCCGTCCTTCACTTCTAGGATTGTATCGCTTCCGGGGCAGATGTGTGGTGCATTTCGGTCGTATATCATAAAGCCGCTGCTGGCTCTGTAAACGATTAGGCCATTGGTACCAGCACCCACTTCGTTGATATAAGCCCATGAGCCTACAGTTTGCAATTTGTAGTATGTTGGAAGGTTAAGATTAAGCTGTACCGATATGACAGATCTTGGGAAGCAACTAACAGTTTCGTTTCTTTCGCTGCAGGCATTAATAATTGTTAACGAGCTGATAATCAAAAATAATGTAATTGCGCTTGCAATTTTTTTGGCATTCATTTCAAAATAAATTATATATTTGTAAACTCGATTCGAGACAAAATAGTATCCGGCAAAGGTCGGATTATTTTTTTATACCAACGATAAATTTTATTGTTATGAACTATGTAACCAAAGAAGGTTTGGATAAAATGAAAACCGAACTGGAACAATTAGAAACGATTGAAAGACCAAAGGTAACCCAACAGATTGCCGAGGCAAGAGATAAAGGCGATTTGTCAGAAAATGCAGAATACGATGCGGCTAAAGAAGCCCAGGGTATGCTGGAAATGAGGATTTCTAAACTTAAAGATGCTATTGCAACGTCTAAAATTATTGACGGAAGCCAACTGGACCTTAGTAAAGTTTCTATCCTTACTACTGTGAGACTGAAAAATAATGCCACCAAAGGGGAGCAGAAATTCACGCTTGTTCCTGATAACGAAAGTGACCTGAAATCTGGTAAGATCTCGGTTAATACACCAATAGCCAAAGGCTTATTGGGTAAAGCTGTAGGCGAGACGGCAGATATTGTGTTGCCAAACGGGAACAAGTTATCTTTTGAAGTTTTAGAAATCTCTTTATAACCAAGGGTTGGTTTGATAATTGCTGAGCGTAACATCAATATTTAATTAGTATCATGAGCAGTATTTTTTCTAAAATCATAAGTGGGGAAATCCCAAGCTACAAAATTGCGGAAGACGATAAACATATTGCCTTTCTAGATGCTATGCCCTTGGTAAAAGGTCATACATTGGTAGTTCCCAAAAAGGAAGTGGATCTTATCTTTGATCTGGAGGCTGATGATTATAAAGATCTGTGGGCTTTTACCCAAGATATTGCCAAACAAATCAAAAAAGCCGTACCATGCAAAAGGGTAGGTATTGCTGTAGTGGGCTTGGAAGTTCCTCATGCTCATATCCACCTGGTGCCGCTTAACTCGATGGATGATCTTAATTTTAAAAATGTAAGATTAATCTTTACCCCAGAAGAATATAAAGACATACAGGAATCCATCATTAACGCATAAAAGAAGTCAAGGCTTCTTTTTTTAATTTAGAATTTTAGATTACTATGAATCCAAATCAATGCTCATTTTGCGGCAGAAAAAAGAATGAAGTACAAATTCTTATCTCTGGCCAAAATGGCTTTATATGTGAAAATTGTATAGAACAGGCTCACGCCATTGTAAAAGATAGTGTCAACCATTCCTCAGATGCAGCAGATATTGTAGACTCTATGGAGGCACTTAAAAAACCAAAAGAAATCAAAGAATTTCTGGATGAGTATGTAATTGGCCAAGATCAGGCCAAGAAGCAACTGTCCATTGCGGTTTATAATCATTATAAAAGATTGTTGCACGCGCAGGACGAGAACCGAGAAGTGGAGATTGAGAAGTCCAATATCATCATGATTGGTGAAACAGGAACCGGAAAAACACTTTTGGCTAAAACCATTGCCAAACAGCTGAATGTCCCTTTCTGTATTGTGGATGCTACCATCCTTACAGAGGCCGGCTATGTGGGCGAAGATGTGGAAAGTATCCTATCCAGATTGCTGATGGTGGCAGATTATAATGTTGAAAAGGCAGAAAAAGGGATTGTTTTCATTGATGAAATTGATAAAATCGCCAGAAAATCTGACAATCCTAGCATTACGCGGGATGTTTCGGGAGAAGGCGTTCAGCAAGGCTTGCTAAAATTATTGGAGGGTAGCATTGTGAATGTCCCGCCGCAAGGTGGCCGTAAACATCCGGATCAGAAATATATTCAGGTCAATACCCAGAATATCCTTTTCATCGCCGGTGGTGCTTTTGACGGTATTAAGGAAATTATCGAAAGAAGACTTAACAAACAAGCGATCGGGTTCTCTGCAGAAAAACTTAATAAAACCGAAGAAGAAGATTATATCCTAAGCCAGATTAATGCAATAGATCTTAAGACTTTTGGCTTGATCCCAGAACTTTTGGGACGTTTCCCAATTATCACCTACCTTGATAAACTGACCAAAGAGACACTTGTAAGGATAATGCAAGAACCCAAAAACTCTATTATCAATCAGTTTACAGAACTTTTTAAGATGGATGGAGTAGCTTTGGAATTTACGGATGATGCCATCGAAGAAATTGTGGAAGAAACGATGAATAAAGGGCTTGGTGCACGGGGTCTGCGAGGGACAACGGAAAAAGTTTTAGAAGATTTCATGTATGATATTGGTAATAAAAGAGATGTGAGAATTAGCGGTAGTGAAGTAACTAATAAAAATTAGTATTATTTTAAAAAAATAATTATAAATTTGCATCAAGTAATATAAAAACACAAATACTATGTTATGAAAAAAAATCTATTAACGCTATGTCTATTAGCATACAGTTTGTCTTCCCACGCTCAAACTCTTACTTATGTAGGAGATGGTGCTAAGGTGTTTGTATCAAGTGGTACGCTTGTATACAGTGGAGGCAATTGGCAGGTTAATTCAACTGCAGAGAAAACTGTGGAGAATAGGGGCAATGTTATTATTGTAGGTGACTACACAAAAGGTACTACTGTTGCTAATGCTGCATCCGACGGAAAAGAATTCTTAAATGTCTATACAGCCCCAAATGATTATGGGCAGGTTAAGATTGTTAATACAGCGGGTAATACAAATGCCAGAATGTCTATGCAGCGTCCTGCGGCTTCAAGTAATTATTTTGGAGCTATTTATGGGATTAGTTTTCCGTATAAAGATCAGGTTTCTTATGTAATGAAGTCTTTCGGTTTGAATGAATCCGATTTTGTAGGCACCTGTCCAGTAGGGAGTTCTTGTGGTAGTAGGTATAGAATGACTTTGGAGAAATGGAATAATAATAAGGTTGTACATGATGCAGTTGTTAGCAGTTCCAATTTTACCGCAGGTGACTATTACAGTATCAATTTAAGATTACAAAATCTTCAGGCGGCAATGGCAGGTATTGTTGGCTATAAAGGAACGGCCTCGCCTGGGGCTTACCAAGCTACCGGAAGTTCTATTATAGAAGGGCAGACAGGAAGTTCTTTTTCTAACTTGGGATATAACGATTGGAAAACAAAGGTTAATGCTTACAATGAGATGTATCAAACCTATTTAGGTTATATTGATACAACAAATAAAAACTATGGCAAAAATGTTTACCGTTTTGGTAATCCTTACACTTCCAATATTGACTTGAGTGGTATAACTGGATCCACTGGTTGGTTATCTATATTAAATGGAGGAATAAAGGATTTAAAAACTGCTAATAATAATTTTGTACAAGGGTTTTACATTACCAAAGTAACAGAAAATTTCAATTTGGACTGGAATCCTGTATCAGGATCAAGTGATAATGGTAACACATCCGGATCATATTATAAGGTTGTTCTGAATGGAAGTAATGAATGGATTGGGTCTCCAGAAGCATTATTAATAAAACCTTTTGAGGTATTTCAACTTAATTTTCCACTTTTGGATGTGACAAAATTAGGAAATACAAGAATTGTAAATGTACAGGTTGATTTCAATGATTCTCATAAGACATTTGCTTACTCACCTAGTGGATCTGTAAACGGCATTGTAGGTGGTAAAATGGCAAACCGTACAGGTGTTGTTTCTAACCCCAATTCTTTTTATCAGGCAGAAATTTTCTTGACAAAAGATAATTCAGTATTAGGTAACCCCGCATATTTAGTTGGTAGCGATTATAATCAGGAATCTGCAAAAAGTTCCAATAATGATAATGAAATTATTGTATATGGGAACTCAAATAATGGCAATGTAGCTTACGATAGCAAAAAGGATATTAATGAGTTCAACTCTGTAGATTATGTTGGAAAACCCCTAGGTTTAGGTTTCAATAATTTAAAGTCAGGAGACAATTACGAATTGAGATTTAATCTTTATGAAGGTTCTATCTTTAATAAAGTAAAGAATCTAAGTGATGGTAAATTTTACATCCTTGATAAAAGCAATGATAGTGTAACCGAATTATCAGCTGACAAATCTTACCCATTTGTAGCTTCTGATTATATGGACGCACGTTTTGAGATCTATTGGAAAGAAGTAAAATCTGGAACTTTAGGAACAATCGATAATGATGCGAAAAGTGCAACATATGTTTATAGAGACAAAGGTGTTGATCAGAATAAAATAAGATTTGAAAAGGGTCATAATACTGCAAAGGTAGAGATTTATGATATGGCAGGTAAATTGATGCTAGAGCAAAAATCGATACAGACTTCTAATGATTTTTCTGTTAGTCTGAAAAACGGAAAAGCTGTGTATGTTATCAAAGTAACATATGACAATGGTGATATTCGAACTTTAAAAATGATCAATTAAAAGCACTGAAATGATAAAAAAAATTAAATATATCTACACGACGATTTTAATCTTCCTTTTTAATCTTTCACTATTTGCTGGTTTTGATGATGGTGGAGGTGATGTACCTCCTAATCCACCAGGACCTGGTGATGGTGCACCGGCTTCGCCAATTGATATGTATATTCCTATGTTGATTATTTTAGCTGTAATTTTTATAGTGTTCTACATAAGGAAAAGAAGGATTAATATAGCTAAGCTTAATTAATACTTAAATTTGATAATTTATTCAAAGAAATATATTGAAAACCCACTTTATACAGTGGGTTTTTTTTATTTTTACTCTATGAAAAAAATTTTATTAGCAGGTTCATTTTTTCTATCTGCATGGGCATTTTCGCAGTTTACAGTTAAGGTAACAGTTCCGGCTAAGCTTGACGGTTCTGAGGTTTACTTGTATGGTTTCAACGGGTCAAAGGATATTTTATTTGCTAAAGGGAAGGCGAGCGGGAATGTTGCACTGGTAAAGGTTGATAAGCGCTATGTGGGTATGATGCGGGTTTTTTTTCCAAAAGCTAACGGGTCGGTTAATCTAATTTCAGAGAATAAAGATGTAATTTTTGCTCTAGAATTGGATGGTAAAGAAAAAATTTCAAATGTTGTTTTTCAGGATGAGAGCAACAAGCTTTTTAGCAATGAAGTAGATGCCCAAAGGAAAAAAGAGTTGATTTTACCGGCACTTATTCAAATAAAGGATTTTTATAGGCCGGCAGATTCTTTTTATAAATCTTTGGACCAGGAGATTGGCACGTTATCAAAAAAAGATAATGCAGAATATGCGTCCCATCCATTTTTGGAATTTTATCAAAATAGTCAAAAGTTTGTTGCTCAAGATAAGGTTGCAGAATTAAAGCCAGATGATTATATCAATTTTTTCACAAAATCGGGTGAGTTTTTGGAAACATCAGGATTAATGAAAGCTGTTTTGATCAATTACCTTAATGGATCAAAAGCCAATGTGGAAGCCCGTGTGGATCAATTATTGGGAGCTGTTAATATTGAGACACCCAGAGGCCAGATTGTATTGTCGGAGTTAATAGACCTTTTTAACTCTTATAATATGGATAAATTGAGAGATAAGTATTTGAAGGAAGGTAATGATTTGAAGTGCACGATTAATGACCGCTTAGCATCCACTTTAAAAGCTAATAACAATACAGAGATAGGTGCACAGATGCCGAATAACATTTTTGTAAATGCAGTTCATTCAAAGTATAAATCTCTGCATGATGTAAAAGCAGCTAAGAAAGTAGTTGTATTTTGGTCTTCTGCATGCTCTCATTGCGAAACAGAACTTCCTAAATTACTTGAGAAATATTCCCAACTTAAAGCACAAAATATTGAGGTAATTGGCTTATCACTTGATAGCAATATAGACGATTTTAAAGCTAAAGCAAATATCTACCCTTGGATCAGCGCATCAGAGGGGAAAGGTTGGTACAGCTCTTATGGAGATACTTACAATGTAAATGCAACACCAACTTATTTTGTTCTAGACAGCAACAACAAAATTATTGCTAAACCTAATCATGTTGGAGATGTACTAAGTTTTTTAAAAATCAATTAAAAATTTGTGGTAATCCAAAATATCATTATATTTGCACCACGAAAAAGGCGAGGTAGCTCAGATGGTTAGAGCGCAGGATTCATAACCCTGAGGTCACGGGTTCAATTCCCGTCTTCGCTACTAAAAACCTCCTATTTAAGGGAGGTTTTTTTTATGCATTATTTTCCACCGAAGTCGGCAAAAAAGGGATTATGATATTTGGGACCACTTGTTTTTCCCCTTGTATTGTCTAATATAATGTTGTTTCATTGTTTGGTTATCAGGATGATTCAGTAAAGAATCTTGTACCAATATTTTCTCAACCGCAGATTTGGCCACTTTTATGATTGCAGAATCTTCAATAAGACTTAATTTCTTAAAATCAATAGTGCCGCTCTGCTGAGTTCCAAGGATATCACCGGGGCCACGGAGTTCCATATCAACTTCAGAAATTTTGAAGCCATCATTGGTTTGCACCATCGTTTTAATTCTAGTACGGCTTTCTTTGCTGAGTTTATCGTCACTCATAAGGATGCAATAACTTTGCTCTGCGCCTCTGCCTACACGGCCGCGAAGCTGGTGAAGCTGCGAAAGGCCAAATCGCTCCGCACTTTCTATGACCATAACGGATGCATTTGGAACATTTACACCAACTTCAATTACCGTAGTGGCTACCATAATCTGGTCTTTTCCCGAGGCAAAATATTGCATGTTGGCATCTTTTTCTGCAGGCTTCATTCGGCCATGAACCATGGTGACATTATAATCCTTGAAAAAATTCATAACATGATCCAGCCCTTCCATCAGGTTTTTGTAATCCAAAGTTTCAGATTCTTCAATCAAGGGATACACAAAATAGATTTGACGGCCTTTTTCTATTTCCTCCCGGCAAAATTGATAAACAGAAAGTCTGTCTTTTTCCCGCCTGTGTGCGGTGATAATTGGTTTTCTACCTACTGGTAGTTCATCAATGACAGAAACATCCAAGTCCGAGTAAAAACTCATCGCCAAAGTCCTAGGGATAGGCGTTGCGGTCATAACAAGGATGTGTGGCGGAATATTATTCGTCGCCCAGAGTTTGGCACGTTGCGCCACACCAAACCGGTGCTGCTCGTCAATAACAGCAAGACCAAGGTTGTTGAATTTTACTTTATCCTCCAACAAAGCATGGGTGCCAACAATGATGGACAATTGCCCATTTTCTAACTCTTGATGTATAATTTTCCTTTCAGCAGTTTTTGTAGATCCGGTGAGCAGTCTTACGCTGACATCTGTCTCAGCAAGGAGGTCTTTGATAGAATTGAAATGCTGCTGCGCCAATATTTCTGTTGGAGCCATTAGGCAAGATTGGAAGCCATTATCCATCGCAATAAGCATCGTTAGAAGGGCTACCATTGTTTTCCCTGAGCCTACATCGCCTTGCAAAAGGCGGTTCATTTGTGTAGATCTCCGCATGTCCGTTCTTATTTCTTTCAGAACGCGCTTTTGAGCATTGGTAAGTTCAAAAGGAAGGTAGTTTTGATAAAATTGGTTGAAATAATCTCCAACAATAGGGAAGGGATTCCCAAATGATTTGGTTTTCTGATGCATTTTTTTAAGACCATAACCCAATTGGAAAAAGAAAGCTTCTTCGAATTTGATACGTCTGTCTGCCGCTTCAAAATGTTGGTAATCTTTTGGGAAATGAATATTGTAAAATGCATTCTTTCGATCCATAAGTTGCAGAGGCTTAATGAGATATTCAGGCAGATTTTCAGAAATGAGAACCGGTAATTCTTTTAGAATACCGATGATGACATTTTGAAAAAACTTATTATTAATTCCTCTTTTGCTAAGCTTTTCGCTGCCCGGATAAATGGGTAATAATGTTCCATGAAGGGCTTTTTTTTCGTCGGATTCTATTTCCGGATGAGGCATAGAGAAATTCCCGTTGAAAAAATTAACCTTTCCAAAAATAAAAAGATCCTGATTGAGCGGGATACTCTCCTTCATCCATTTGCTGTAGCGGAACCAAACAAGATCCAAAGTCCCGGTTTCATCCCGGAATTTGGCCGAGAGCCGCTTGCCCTTATTATAAGCTATCTCTTGGATGTCTGTGATTTTCCCCCTTAGCTGAATATCTGCATCAGATTCTTTTGTAAGGTCGCTTACCTTGTAAACCTTACTTTTATCAATATAACGCAGCGGATAAAAGGTAAGAAGATCTTCCACGGTTGCAATGCCTAATACATTTTTAATGAATTTTGCACGCTCTGGGCCAATGTTTTTGAGAAATTCTATGGAGGTTTCTAGAGTCAAGAAAGAAAAATTTGTTTCCACGAATTTCGGGAAATTATCTGATAACTGAAAGACTTGCTATAAGGCTCATTCATTATCCATCCCAATTAATCCCTGATTTTTGATCTAAACTTTTTCTGATAATTTTCCCACTCTTTACGCGACTTTATATTTTTATAAAGATTATTGGCAATCATGGTAAAATAAGGTTCCACTTCCTTGGCCTTCAGATCCCCGGAAAGGCTGGTAATAGGATTGGCATTTTCGTCCAGAAAAACCATGGTGGGGATCATATTGATATTCATATATTTTGAGAATTGATGAAGTGGGTTTTTCATTTTTTTCCCTTTGTAATCCGGGTTTGTAAAACTGCGCCCGTCAAAATGAACGGCTTCATTGCCATCACTTTCAAACCGAACCGCATAAAAATGATCATTGATAATTCGGGCAATTTCAGGATGGTTAAAGGTGTATTTTTCCATCTCTTTGCAGGGTGCGCACCAGTCAGCATAAAAATCTATCAGGATTTTCTTAGGCGTTTTTTTCTGGACTTCCAGTGCCTGCGAGATCGTCATCCAGCGCACCTGGGCGATACCTGAGCTCTCGGCAAGAAACAGAATAAGGATTAATAATATTTTTTTCATTGGTGTTTTTGTGTTGGTTTTATTTCACGCCCTGCATAAGTTTTTTCACGAATGGTGATATCAAAATTAATATAATCCCTGCAATTAATGCATACAATCCCAATTGTTTATATCCATCGGTGTAAGTGATGAGTGCATCATAATTAGACGCGCCGGATTTTACCTTGGCAAGGCCTGCTCCAATCTGTCCTGCTACATATTGGCCATACGCAGACGCCAAAAACCACATACCCATCATCATGCCCTGTAATTTTTCTGTAGATAGTTTGGTCATAATGGACAGACCTATTGGGGAGAGGCAGAGTTCTCCAAAAGTAATGACCAGCAAAGCAATAGTGAAAATATTAAGTGATGTGATGCCTTGTAATGTGGCAAAAAATTTGGTCCCGAAAAGAATATAATAACCTAATCCCAGAAAGATAAATCCTAACCCAAATTTATTAATAGTATTAGGTTCCAGGTTTTTTTTGCTCAGCCAGATCCATACAAGTCCTATTAACGGCGCTAGGAAGATGATAAACAATGCGCCTGCTGAGTTATTCACACCATTAGGATCAAGCCCCAGAAGGTCTTTGTTAAGGTTATTTGCGGCAAAAATACTTAACGAACCACCGCTCTGCTCATAAATTCCCCAAAACAGGATAGAGAATATAATAAAGACTAGGGCTGCCCAAAGTTTTTTCCTTTCTGAAGATGTTACTTTGGTCATTTCATAAAATAAATAAAGTAAGGTTAATGGTCCTACTGTCCACATAAAATAATCGGTGTATTCCGGAACGGAAACCATAATCATGATTAGTGGAATAAAGACGATGGACAAGATGTAGACGCTATATTCTTTCCATTTATCCAGTGGTGAAAATGTACCATCTGCATTCAATTTTTGAGGTTGAAGTCCAATAGGACCGAGCCTTCTTTGCGTAAAAATAAAATTGACAAGACTCACTAGCATCACGATTGCGGCTAAACCGAATGCCACGTTCCATCGTTTGGATTCGGGAATCAGGTCAGAAAACATTTCGCCTTTACCGATGGCAATACATAGATAACCACCTAACAATGCTCCTAAATTAATCCCTGCATAAAAGAGAGAAAACCCTGCATCGGTCCTGCTATCGTTTGCTTTGTAAAGTTTACCCACCATTGTTGAGATATTCGGTTTGAAAAAACCGGTACCAACAACTGTGAAAGAAATCCCGAGGAAAAAATAATCATGCGGATTGGCAGCCAAAATAATACTCCCGATGATCATGAGAAAGCCTCCCCAAAAAAGGGATTTCCTAAATCCTAAAATCTTATCAGCAAAAAGCCCACCTACAAAGGTAAATGCATAAACAAAGGCTTGTGTGGCACCATATTGTAAATTAGCCTGCTCGTCATCAAACTTCAGCTGGGAAATCATGAAGAATACAAGCATGCCGCGCATACCGTAAAAACAGAAACGTTCCCACATTTCTGAAAAAAATAATGACCATATTTGTCTGGGATATTTGCCTTTGAAGTTCTGAATTTCTTCAAGTGTAAGATTCATCAGGTTTAGATTTTGTTTTTGATAAAAAAAGTACCAACAAAATTAAATAAAAAAAACCACCTAAACGGTGGTTTAATTTTATAAAAGCATAATGCCAAGATTATTTGATACCGTGCATCATCTTTTTAAGGAATGGTGATATCACCGCCAAAATAATACCTGCAATACCACAAAGAACTACGAATACCATAAAAAATTCGTACAAATTATGGATTTCGAAACCGGCAAAAGTATGATTGGCCAAAGGGATTTGGTTTTTGGTTAATAAATCAGTCTGAGATGCAGTTAAAGTTACTTTTTTATCGAGTACATCCTGTAGATTAATTCCCAATTCTTCTGCTTTTTTAAACTTGTCGCCAGTGGCCGGCATGATAGATCCCAAAGTTCCCGCAAGGGCATAACCTGCTGCATTGGAAATGAAAAATACACCATATAATAATGACGCAAATCTTTTGGGAGCCAATTTTCCAACCAAGGATAAACCAATTGGTGACAGACATAATTCGCCACAAGTTTGCAAGAAATAAAGTAAAATTAACCACTTGATAGCCAGTAATCCGGAGTTACCCAAATCTTTGACATTGTGTGCCAAGATAAAGTAACTGATGGCAATGATTACAAGACCCATAGCTTGTTTTAGGGGAGACACTGGCTCTTTTCCAACGCCTCTCAGCTTATCCCAAAGAAAACTGAATGGTACCGCCATTACAACGATGAATAGCCCATTGAAAATCTGAACCATAGACGGTGGCATATTCCAACCGAAAAAGTTTCTGTCGGTTTGATTGTCTGCAATAAAGGTTAAAGACGAACCAGCCTGTTCAAAAGCGGCCCAAAAGAAAATTACAAAGAAGGACACCACGTAGATAACTAGGATTCTGTCTCTTTCAATTTTTGTGATGGATGAGTCAGATATAATAAGTCCGGCCAATGTTAATCCTGCAGAATATACAAGTGAATACACCACGTTTTGACCTATCCCAAAATGGAATAAAAGTCCTAAAACCACAAAAGCGATGACCGCTCCAATAACAGATTTTTGCGTAAACTTGGCAGATTGCGCTTCGCCTTCTTCAAAATCTTCTGCGGTATTGTTTTTAGGCAAGCCGCCAATTGGGCGACCTTCTGGCGTTACTACATACCTGTTTTTTAGGAATAAAAAAGTTAATGTTCCAAAGAACATAGCAATAGATGCTGCCAAGAATCCCCATTTAAAGGCATGTATATCCCTAATGCCATCCACACTCTTCACGTCACCAAGAATTGGGCAGATCAATTGGCCAAGGAATGCGCCAAGGTTAATACCCATGTAGAAAATCGTGAAGGCAGAATCTAGCTTATTTTTCTCTTGCTTAGGATACAGACTCCCCACCATGGATGAAATATTGGGTTTGAAAAAGCCGTTACCAAAAATAATGACACCTAGTCCAACCCATAACAGCGTTTTAGCTAAATCAAGATTTTCCCCGAATAAAGTGGCACTGAAAAAAAGAATCAGCTGACCAATTCCCATCAGCGTACCGCCCAACAAAATACAATATCGGTTACCCAAATATCGGTCTGCGATGAAACCACCTAGCATTGGTGTCAAATAGCATAAGGCTAAAAAACCACCATAGATTATGGATGTTTCAGATTCTATGATGCCAAGGGAATTGATCATGAACAGCGTTAATAGCGCTCTCATCCCATAAAAGTTAAAACGTTCCCACATCTCGGTTCCAAATAATACCCACAATCCTTTTGGATGCCTGGAATTGGATTGAACTGTTTCCATATAATTTAATTGTTAATTTTTATTAAAGGTAACAAATATAGTTTTTTTTAATAAACAGGATGGCTAAATTGCACTTGATTATTACAAATAACAATAGTTTTCTTAGGTAATGATAATTAGAAATTCGACCGCCGAGGATATCAACGAGGTGATGACCTGTATCAAAATGGCAAGACAGCAAATGCGCAATAGCGGCAACACGGTACAATGGACTAATGGTTATCCTTCTAAAGAATTGATGTTGCAAAGTATTGCACAAGGACATAATTTTCTGATTATCAATAATGACGAGATTGTAACAACTTTTGATTTCATTATCGGAAATGAGCCCAATTATGACATTATAGAAAACGGAAACTGGCTGAATGAAGAAAAATATGGTGTCATCCATCGCCTTGCGTCCACCGGAAAAGCCAAAGGTGTCGCACGTTTATGCCTAGAATGGTGTTTTTCACAATTCCCTAATATCAGAATCGATACGCACGAAACCAATGTCGCTATGCAAAAAGTTCTGGATGGGCTCGGTTACAAAAGATGTGGAATCATTTATGTTGCGGATGGAACGCCAAGATTGGCCTTTCAGAAAATAAATGATAATTGATTGGTAATGTCAAAATTGTTTATCAATTATCATTTATAATATCAATGTCCGCTTTCTCTCATTATTTTGTTCAGCCTCTTCAGCATCATTAATCCTAATAATGTGGCAAAAATTAATAGTCCAAAATTTACTAAAAAGTAATTGGCTTTGTTGTCGTAATTGTACCAAGTGCTGGCAAGGATTCCCGACAACTTATTCCCAACTGAATTGGCAAGGAAAAAACCGCCCATCATGAGGGCTGTCAATCTTGCGGGTGACAGTTTGGAAACGAATGACAATCCCATGGGTGAAAGGCACAATTCCCCGATGGTAACAACGCCATAACTGGCAACCAACCAAAGCGCTGAAACTTTTTCCGCACCATTATGGCCGGCATAGACGGCGGCCACCATTACAAGGCAGGAAATGCTGGTGATGAATAATCCCAAAACAATTTTGGAAGGCGTGAGTGGTTCTTTTCCACGTTTCCTAAGCATTGCCCATACGCCGACAATGACTGGTGTTAAAGCAATCACCCAAAACGGATTGATGGATTGGAATAATTCTGTATTATAAAGGAAAACTGGCTTGCTCGGTTTTGATTCTAATTCTGCCTTTTTCTCAGGAGAAATATTTCTGAAATAAATATCTTTCCCGGTTGCTTTCAAAGTTTTCCCTTCGGTATCTTTTTGAGAACGATATTGGTCGTCAAAAACCGTAGCTTCTTTGTCAGCGTAACTTTTTTCTTCAACCAAATAGAGCGATGCCAAAGGTTTTTCTACTTTTTCAGAAACGCTTCTGTCGGTGTAATAATTCGCCCATCTCGTTAGTGCTGTTCCGTTTTGTTTAAAAACTGCCCAGAAAAACATACTTATTAAAAATATCGATAATAATGCGCCAATAGCCGGTTTTTCCAGTTTATTCGATTTAAAATAAAGCGAAACGTAAAAGTAAATCACCGGAACACATGCGAAAATAAAAGCATCTGTATTGGTGCTTCCAAAGAGATTGCTTCCCAGAATCATCGTTGGAACAAACCATCCGATAACGCCGGCAAGAATTGCAGGGACAAATACTTTCATCAATATTTCCGATAATTTGGTGTCGCCTTCTTGGCTTGGTTTCATCACAGCTGCGTGTCTGTAGTGTTTCATCCCGACCGTAAAAATCATCAATCCGAGCAACATCCCGACTCCGGCTGTGATAAACGCTTCGCCCCAGCCAAATTTATTCCGCATAAAGGCTGCGATAATATTGCAGATAAACGCCCCGATATTGATTCCCATATAGAAAATGTTGTATCCGGAATCTTTGTTGGCTTTGTAAGGTTCTTCGGAGTATAGATTCCCTAAAAGTGTGGAAATCGTAGGTTTGAAGAAGCCATTTCCTATAATAATTAACGCGAGAGAGCCGTAGAATAATGGCAGCTCTTTGAAAACGCCAACGCCAATATAGCCAATCGCCATCAGAACGCCGCCGAGATAAATAGATTTTATATAACCCAAAACGCGGTCAGCCAAAAACCCGCCAAGAAATGGCGTAAGATAAGTGAGCGCGATGAAAGTCCCGAAAATATCATCAGCATCTTTGTCAGGAATTCCCAATCCGCCGTTGAGGCCTTGCGGTTCTATCAGATACAAAACAAAAATCCCGAGAATCAGATAGTAACCGAAACGTTCCCACATTTCGGTGAAGAAGAGAAAAGGTAAACCTTTAGGATGTTTAGACTTCATAGTTTTATTTTTCACAAAGTTCCCAAAAATAGGATTTTAAATTTAATTAAAGAAAAAGCCTTTCAAATTTGAAAGGCTTTGATGTTTATTCATGATTTAGATTACAAATTCTCCAAAATAAAATTCGTCATTTTCTCATAAAGTTGAGGCCTTGTGTTTCCGCCATAGATGCCGTGGTTTTTATCGGGATACGCCATAAAATCGAACTGCTTTTTATTCTGAATCAATGCTTCAGAAAACTCCATTGAGTTTTGAAAATGAACGTTATCATCGGCTGTTCCGTGGATGAGAAGGAATTTACCTTTTAGTAATTTTGCGAAAGTAGTGGGCGAATTTTGGTCGTAACCTTCTGGGTTTTCCTGAGGCGTTTGCAGAAATCTCTCGGTGTAGATGCTGTCGTAATATCTCCAGTTGGTCACCGGCGCTACCGCAATTCCCATTTTGAAAACATCGGCACCTTTTGTCATTGCAAGACTCGTCATATAACCACCGAAACTCCATCCAAAAATTCCAATTCTGCTTTTGTCAATATAGGACTGATTTCCAAACCATTTAGCGGCTGTAATCTGGTCTTCGATTTCGTATTTTCCTAACTGTTTGTAGGTTACTTTCTTGAATTTTGCTCCTTTAAAACCGGTTCCACGCCCATCTACACAAGCGATGATGTAACCTTTCTGAGCCAGCATCTCAAACCACAGTGCGTTTCCGCCATCCCAAGAATTGGAAACCTGCTGAGAACCCGGACCTGAATATTGGAACATAAATAGCGGATATTTTTTGTTCGGGTCAAAGTTTTTCGGTTTGATAATCCACGCATTCAGTTGGTCGCCAACAGTATTGGGAATCGTGATGAATTCCTTGGTTACAAATTGGTCTTTGTTGAGTTTGGAAAGCAGTTCATCATTATTTTGCAATTCCTTGATTTCCTTTCCTGAAGCATCGTTCAGTACATATTTATTAGGAGTTCCTGCGGTGGAGTTGGTATTTATAAAATAATTGAAAGACTTGCTAAAAGCCGCTTTATTATTGCCTTCGGGATAAGAGACCAATGTTGTTTTTCCGTTTTCAATGTTTAGTTTGGAAACCACTTTGTTCAGACTGCCTTTTTCAGTCGTTTGGATGTAAACTTCTTTGGTTTTCGGGTTGTAACCGTAGTAATCTGTGATTTCCCATTGCCCTTTAGAAACCTGTTTTTTCAGTTTTCCGGTTTTGTCATACCAATACAGATGTCTGTAGCCATCACGCTCCGAAGCCCAAAGGAATGAGTTATCATCCAGGAACGCCATTGTCAGGTTATCTGTGTCAATCCATGCCTGGTCTGTTTCTGTGAATAATTTGCCTACGTTTCCGGATTTGGTGTCCACTTTCAGAAGGTCCACTTTGTTCTGGTGTCTGTTGCTGGTCGCCAATACGATTTCGTTGGCATCATTGGTTTGGAAAATCTGCGGAATGTAATAATTTTCAAAATTTCCCAGATTGAGCGGTGATGTTTTTCCTGACGATAACTGATAAAGCTGTGCAGAAACGGTCGAGTTGGTTTCTCCGGCTTTTGGATATTTGTACCGCATCTCGGTCGGATAAAGCGATTTTCCATAGATTGGAATGTAAATTTCCGGTACTTTTGACTCATCGAATTTTACGAAAACAATCGCATCGCCAGCTTTATTCCATTGATAAAAATCAGCGTGACCAAATTCCTCCTCATAAACCCAGTCGCCCAATCCGTTAATAATCGCGTTTTTCTTTCCGTCTTGGGTAATCTGAGTGATTTTTCCGGAAGTCAAATCCTGATAAAACAAATTATTATCAACGATGTAAGCAACTTTGCTTCCGTCTGGAGAAAATTTTGGTTCCTGAATAAACTTCCCGTTGTTCAGCGGCGTCACTTTATTGGATTTTAAATCTTTAACGTCAAATTTTCCTAGGAAAGAATGTCTGTAAATTGGTTGGCTCTCCTTTTGAAGAAGAATTTTGGATTCGTCTGGCGAAAAAATATAGGATTCAAAGCTTCCTTCTACAATATTTCCGACCTTTTGTAAGGTTTTGTAGCTGTATTTTGCGATACCGTCTTTTTCTATGGTTGCGTAATTTTCGCCATCGTTAAGCGAAGCAATGCCTGAAATGCCTTTTCCACGGTAATAGCCGGAGTAGATTTTGTCTAATGTAATTTCCTGAGCATTGATATTTTGGGAGAAAACTGCTGTCATTATAACAACAGATAAGAGGGCTTTCTTCATTTTTCAAATTTTAATGACGTAAATATAATAAAGTTATATCGTTTTGATTGTAATCTTAAAACAGAGAATTGCAAATGCGTGAGGGATAGTAGTGAAAATCCTTTTTTGGTGCTGGCAATTGGTGATGGGAAAAAGATTGCAACGGATAGCCCGACCCGAGCTTTGGCCTTTAGCTTTGGCGAGGGGCACGCCCAAACTGACAACTATCAACTAAAAACTATCAAGCAAAATCCCTATCTTTGCGCCATTATTTTTCTCACTTAAAACGTTTATAGCATGCAACTGTACAACACCTTAAGCGCAGAAGAAAGAGCCAGACTTATTGATGAAGCTGGTAAGGAACGCCTTACATTATCTTTCTATGCGTATGCCAAAATTGAAAATCCTAAGAAATTTCGTGACGACCTTTTTATAGCTTGGAATGCACTTGATGCGCTCGGCCGTATTTATGTGGCGCACGAGGGCATCAACGCTCAGATGAGTGTTCCTGCAGAAAATTTTGAGGCTTTTCGGGATACGCTGGAAGTTTACGATTTTATGAAAGGTATCCGCCTGAACGTAGCTGTGGAACAGGATAATCATTCTTTTTTGAAGTTGACTATCAAGGTTAGAGATAAAATTGTAGCAGATGGATTGAATGACGAGACTTTTGATGTGACCAATAAAGGTGTTCATTTGAAAGCTCAGGAATTCAATGATATGTTGGCGAATCCAAATACAATAGTCGTTGATTTCAGGAACCATTATGAGAGTGAAGTTGGGCATTTTGAAGGCGCAATAACACCGGATGTTGAGAATTTCCGAGAAAGTTTGCCTATTATTAATGAGCAACTACAAGATTATAAGGAAGATAAAAACCTGCTGATGTATTGTACGGGGGGAATCCGTTGCGAGAAAGCGAGTGCTTATTTCAAACACCAGGGCTTCAAAAATGTGTATCAGCTGGAAGGCGGGATTATTGAATATACCCGTCAAATCAAAGAAGAAAATATTGAAAGTAAATTTATCGGGAAAAATTTTGTGTTTGACCACAGATTGGGTGAACGGATTACAGACGATATTATTTCACAATGCCACCAGTGCGGTAAACCTTGTGATAACCATACTAACTGTGCAAATGATGCGTGCCATCTCTTATTCATCCAATGTGATGAATGTAAGGCCGCGATGGAAAACTGCTGCTCTATAGAATGTCAGGAAACAATTCATCTGCCTTGGGAAGAGCAGGTGGCTAAAAGAAAAGGGCTTCAGGTTGGTAATAAGATTTTCCGAAAAGGAAAGTCTGATGCGCTGAAATTTAAACAATCCGGAGATTTGTCAACGGCAACTTTGGCCAAAGCTTCAAAAGCAGAAACTAAAGATATCCGGCAAAAAATAAAAGTCAAAAAGATTTTGATAGGAAAAGCGGAACATTATTTTACCAAATCCAAGATTGCTCAGTTTCTAATTGAAAATAATGGACTTTCATTAGGTGATAAGGTTTTGATTTCTGGTCCTACAACAGGAGAGCAGGAGATTATCATTAATCAGATTTTCGTCAATGGAAATTTTAGTGATGTTGCAAAGGCCGGGGATCAGGTTACTTTTGAGTTGCCATTCCGGGTGAGGTTGTCTGATAAGTTGTATAAAATCTTGGAAGATTGAGATGACAAATAGTGGTAAAATAGAGTTAATGGCTCCTGCCGGCGATTTCACATCAATGCAGGCGGCGCTAGATAACGGTGCAGATTCGATTTATTTTGGCGTTGAGCAACTTAATATGCGAGCCAGAGCATCTATGAATTTTACAATAGATGACCTTCCCGAGATCAGCAGGCGTTGTAGCGAAAAATCTGTCAGGACATACCTGACGCTGAATACCATTATATACGATCACGATCTTTCTATTATCAAAACACTTCTTGATAAAGCAAAAAAAGCAAATATTACAGCTGTTATTGCAATGGACCAGGCGGTGATATCTTATGCCAGGCAAATCGGTATGGAAGTCCATATTTCTACTCAGATCAATATTACGAATATTGAAACGGTGAAGTTCTATGCACTTTTTGCGGATACAATGGTCATGAGTCGTGAACTGAGTATTTCGCAAATCAAAAAAATATGTGACCAGATTGTTAGAGATGATGTGCGTGGACCATCCGGAAACTTGGTGGAGATTGAGATCTTCGGTCACGGCGCACTTTGTATGGCCGTTTCCGGAAAATGTTATCTGAGTTTACATTCAGCTAATTCTTCTGCCAATAGAGGCGCTTGCAAACAGAATTGCAGGAAAAAATATACGGTGATTGACCAGGAAACAGGTTTTGAGATAGAACTTGACAACCAATACATGATGTCTCCGAAAGACCTTTGTACGATCGGTTTTCTTGATCAGATCATCGATACTGGTGTGAAAGTTTTAAAAATTGAAGGTCGTGGACGTGCACCTGAATATGTTGCTACTGTTGTAAAAGCTTATAGAGAAGCGATTGATTCTATTGCAGAAGGTAGTTTTTCTAATGATAAAGTTGAAGAGTGGATGTCAAGATTAGAAACCGTTTACAACAGAGGATTCTGGAGCGGTTATTATCTTGGACAGCAGTTGGGAGAATGGTCTAGCGATTCCGGGTCTAACGCTACTCAAAAGAAAGTTTATATTGGTAAGGGTCGTCATTTTTATCCAAGACCTAGTATTGCCGAGTTCCTCATAGAAGCGTATGATATAACGGTGGGTGACAAAATTTTGATTCAGGGACCAACGACGGGTTCTCAGGAGATGGTAGTAGAAATGATGCAGGTTGATCAAAGGCCTGATGCAGATAAAGCATCTAAATCGGATGTGATAACCTTTAAAACCAATTTTCGGGTTCGACCTTCGGATAAATTATATAAAATAATCCAGTCCTAATATGGTTATTGTTACATTGCAAAGGGATAAATGTATAGGCTGTAATTACTGCGCGGAGTTTGCACCAGATTATTTTAGAATGTCCAAAAAGGATGGTAAATCCGTATTATTGCATGCACTTGATAAAAAGGGTTTTTATACAATAAAAATTCCGCACTACAGTGCTTTTGATGTTTGTGATAAAGCTTCAAAGGCTTGCCCAGTCAATATTATTTCAGTTAAAGAAATCTAGAATGAATCTCAACCTCAAAAAAGACGAACTTAGAGCCATTTATAAGGGGAAAAGAATGGCCTTATCTGAGAAAGAGGTTGATTTTTTGTCGAAAAAAATCTTTGAACAATTTATTTTACAATTTAATATAGTTGAAAATCAAAAGGTTAATGTTTTTTTGCCTATTAAAAAATTTAATGAAGTCGACACATGGTTGTTTGTCAATTATTTTTTTCAAAATAATAATCGCGTTTTTGTTCCGAAAGTTCAAGGCAATGAAATGATTTCTGTCGAAATTTTTCCAGATTCTCAATACGAGGTTAATAAATGGAGTATAACAGAGCCCGTCTCAAATTCTGCAGAATACATTGATTTTGATATTGTTTTGACTCCAATGTTATACTGTGATCGGTGTGGTAATAGAATTGGATACGGAAAAGGCTTTTACGATCGCTTCTTTTTGGATAATTTGGGTATTCGTAAAAAAATTGGTTTAAACTTCTTTAATCCACATGAAGAAATTATAAATGTTTTCGGTTCAGATGTAACTTTAGATGGATTAATTACAGCTGATAGTTATTATTCTTTTTAGATAATATTCTGATTATCATTACTGTTATTTTGTAAAATGCTTTACAAAACCTTTACAAGTTATTTTTAGATTTTTTTTTGATGCTGGTACTACCTTTGTCATGTAATTATCACCGAATAATTTTAAAAAGTAAATAATAATAATTAATTTAAATTTTTAGAACATGAAAAAGTCATTATTTGTAGCTGCTGTTGCTGCTATCGCTCTTGTAGCTTGTAAAAAAACTGATAAAGTAGAAGCTGCTGCTGTTGATTCAGTAGACGCAAAAGCTGATTCTGCTGTTGCTGCTATCGACTCTACTAAAACTGCTACTGTTGATTCAGTAAAAGCTACTGCTGATTCTGCTAAGTCTGAAGTTAAAGCTGACGAGAAAGCTGCTAAAGAAGCTATCAAAAAATAATTAGATCTTTCTAATTAAAGAAAAAAGGCCGCTATTTAGCGGCTTTTTCTTTTGGTATGCTATCAGATTTTTTCTGATAAAAATGAATGAAATAGAATTTGAATTCTTTTTTAAACTGCACAGGTGATGCCTTTAAAAGATATTGGGCATTTCTATTAACGGTCGTAATGAAGGTCTTCTTGTTATCATAGTATTCGACATCGAAATTTGCAAAGTCCAAAGTATCCTTATTTCGGTATGATTTGGATGTAGTCAGATTGTTTACTTTTACATAGCGAACTTTCAAACTGTCCATTTCCTTGAGCAGAGGTTTCAAGTTATTGGAATCTCTTTTTAGAAAATGGGCTTGCATTTGCGTATAAATAACCGAGTCAATTTCGGTATCTTTATTACCTGACGTGTATAAGGTAGAAAGTTCAAGCAAATCCTGCACTTTCTGAGAAGTTATCAGATTGATAGCTTGCAAGCTGTCTAGCTTAGCTTTTGAATAGGTTTTCTGGTTATTTTTATATTTGATGCTCTCTAGAGATGAACCATCTCCATCAAACTTTTTGTTACACGATGCGGCAATAACCAGAATTGTTAAGAAGGCTAGAAGGATATTTTGTTTATTTCTTTTTTTCATCGTCTGTAATTTTGAATTTAATCATGACAATTTTTCCGTTTTTCATCTGAGAATCTATTACTTCCAGGTTCTCAAGCGAAGTTGTAGGAAGTGTGACTAATGAAATGTATTTCTGTTTATCCAAGGTTTCTATACCATAAATATCACTGTCAACTACCTGATAAATAAGCGCATTATCGCTTATTAATTTATTAAGTTCACTCGTTTTTTTCTTAAAATCCTTTATTGATTTAGAATAATAATACAATTGAACGGCGTACTCGTTGGGTTTTAGTTCTATATTTTCGTTAGCCGGTGCGTTGGTAAGGTCCCTTACTATAGTTTCCGATTTATAAAATGGTGATGATATTTCCATTTTAAGACTCTTACTTTTAGTCTCATATACAAATGGGGAGTTGGGTTTAACCTTGAACAAGATAGGCGATTCGTTCTCTCGAATGATTTTTACATCCAATTCCCCTTTTATAGATGAGTTTCTGTCAGCATCTGTAAAGGCATACGTATATTTTTTATAAAAGAGGTTATCATAAAAAACCAATATTAATACAACAGCAAAAAGAAAAATAGAAATACCTAACCATAGATATTTTTTAAGGAAATGGGATTGCTCTTGGGAGTTTGAAATGTTAGTATTAATCTCATCAATAACCTGATTATCAATAGAAGGTATTGGTTTTTCTGTTGGGGTGATATTGATTTCTTCCTCGGGAGAACTATTTATATCACTATCAATGTTTTCGCTATCACTCGTGATTGGTTGTTTAGGTTGCGATACGATAGTGGTAACTGGATTTTTCTTTTTAAACTCAAACCATGAATTGTATCCCACGTAGACCGAAAGAATATTAAGCATATCAATTCGAGGTGTTTTTTCGTGGGTGTTATTCTTGAAATAAGTATAAAATGTCTTTTCGCTGATGTTTCCTTTAGCTTTTTGTCTTAAATCTTCCTGAAAATAAATAATATCAATGCCTCTCCACTTAGAGATATCGTCATAAGATGGGGAATGTGTTTCAAGATATTTATCCTGAATTGCATTTTTTAGGGATTGAAAATATGAAAACTCTATATCGCTCAAAATTTATTTTGTTCTTAATTAATTGATTTACAGTTGTACTTATTTGTAAATCGTGTTTTACAAATATATTACAATTAATTTTCAAATACCAAATTTATTTATTGTCATAATTTTGACCCGTTCAAATAAGGACAATCTATTAACTAACAATTTAAATTTTAATTATTATGAAAAAGTCATTATTCGTAGCTGCTATCGCTGCTGTTGCTCTTGTAGCTTGTAAAAAAACTGAAAACGTAGAAACTGCATCTGCTGATTCTTCAGCTGCTGTTGTTGATTCTGCTGCTACTAAAGTAGATTCTGCTGCTGTAAAAGTTGATTCAGCTGCTGCTAAAGTTGACGGAGCTGCTAAAAAAGTAGATTCAGCTGCTGCTAAAAAATAATCTTAACCTGATTAAGAATTATAAGCCATTTCTTTTTAGAAGTGGCTTTTTTATTTTTCCAACTTTTGCCTCAATATTTCGTAGCAAGTTATAGCGGCAGCGTTGCTTAGGTTCAAAGAATCAATTGTACCTTGCATTGGAACTAATACATTTTCACCCTTTCCGCTCCAAAAATCACTCAGTCCCGAGTGTTCTGTTCCAAACAGTACCGCTGATCTATTTCTAAAGTTTTTATCCTGAAGATATTTGGCATCCTCACTCATAAAAGTTGTGAAAATACTATAATCATTGATTTTCAAGAACTCCAAAGTTTCTTCATTGGAAGCCTGAAAAATATTCATCCCAAACAAGCATCCCACGCTGGAACGGATGACATTGGGATTGTAAAAATCGGTTTTTGGATCGGTAACAATCAAGGCATTGATGCCAAATGCTTCACAACTTCTGAGGATCGCACCAAGGTTTCCAGGTTTTTCTACACTTTCCAGAATGATGACCGCGGAATCTTGTTTGGGCTTGAATTCGTCCAGTTTTCTCTCTTCCAGTTTATAAATGCCAATAATTCCTTCTGTAGTTCCGCGATAAGCGATTTTTTCGTAAAGCTTTTCCGAAACATAATGGATTTTGGAGTCTGGTAATGAACCGCTGAAGATGGTTTCGCAGATGTAAAACTCCTCTGGTTGGTTACCAAAATGCAATGCCCTTTGATTTTCCTGCTGGCCTTCAACAATAAAAATGCCTGCCTTCCTTCGGTCTTGATTTTTGGAAAGAAATCGGGTCAGTTTTTTTATTTTTTCGTTTTGAAGGCTTTCTATGAGCATGTCTGGAATTTTTGACAAATGTACAATGTATAATGTATAATGTAAAATGTACCTTGTAAAAAGTTAAACGTAAATAGGATGCGCAGCGCGTGAGGGATTGCAGTGGAAAGCCCACAGCGAGGCACGAGCGAGGACTTGCAACGTAAAGCCCGACCCGGGCAATGGCCTGAGCTATGGCGAGGGACACGCCCAAATAATTGCAATAAGACGTTGAAAATTATATATCTTTGTTTTATGATTTTACGTGGAGAAAATTTAATCAAGGAATACGGACCAAAAAAGGTGGTGAAAGGCGTATCTCTGGAAGTTCAGCAGGGTGAAATAGTCGGGCTTTTGGGACCAAATGGAGCTGGGAAAACGACTTCTTTTTATATGATTGTGGGTTTGGTAAAGCCAACTTCGGGCAATGTTTTTCTGGATAATCATAATATTACGCAGGATGCGATGTATAAAAGGGCGCAGAAGGGGATTGGGTATCTGGCGCAGGAAGCGTCAGTTTTCAGGAAACTTTCTGTTGAAGATAATATTTTAGGCGTTTTACAATTGACAAAGCTTTCCAAAAAAGAACAGCAAAAAAAATGTGATGAACTGATTGAGGAATTTCATCTGGAACACGTGCGCAAAAACCGCGGCGATTTGCTTTCCGGAGGGGAAAGGCGTAGAACGGAAATTGCGCGTTGTTTGGCAACGAGTCCTAATTTTATCCTTTTGGATGAGCCTTTTGCCGGTGTAGACCCGATTGCTGTGGAAGATATCCAGAAAATTGTAAGGTCTCTGGTGGAGAAAAATATCGGAATCCTAATTACCGACCACAACGTTCAACAGACCTTGGCGATTACCAACAAAACCTATATTATGTTTGAAGGGAAAATCCTGAAAGAAGGTCTGCCAGAAGATTTGGCCAACGACCCAGAAGTAAGACAGGCTTATCTTGGAGAGAACTTTAGGTTTGAGAAGATATAAATATTTAGCCTAAATCCTAGGAACGTCTAAAGTAACAAAGCTATCTGGGTTCAAAAACCTGACCACGTTCTAAAAAATTGTTTTTATTCATCTTTATAAGTTTTCACCAATCTATCCAAATTCAAACTTCTTGCTGAAGCATCGAAGATTTCTCGATAAGTGCCGTCTTCTTCGTACAATTCTTCGTGCGTTCCGTTTTCTACCACTTCGCCTTTTTTCATCACATAAATCATATCCGAATCCAAAATCTGTGACAACGAATGCGAAATAATAATCACAGTTCGTCCGGCTTTTATGGCGTCCAAAGAATTTTTGATTTGTTCTGTGGCAATGGCGTCCAGACTTGCAGTGGGCTCATCCAGGAAAATAATTGGCGGGTTTTTCAAAAATAACCTTGCAATGGCAATCCGCTGCTGCTGCCCTCCGGAAAGTTGTGTGGCATCGTGATTATAAGCATCCGGCAAATCTAAAATCTGCTCGTGGAGATAAGCTTTTTTAGCGGCGGTCTTGATGTCTTCAAAACTCGCCTCCAGGTTTCCGTAACGGATATTGTCTTCGATACTGCCTTTGAAAATATGGTTTTTCTGAAGAACCAGCCCGAGGTCATCCCGAAGATATTCATTATCAAAATCATTCAGGTTGTTCCCATCCAAGAGGATTTCGCCGGAGTCGGGTTCGTAAAATTTACAGAGCAGGTTGATAACGGTCGATTTTCCTGCGCCACTTAAGCCTACCAAAGCCGTTGTTTTGCCATTCTCAATAGTGAGGGAAACGTTTTTTAGCGCTTTCATCCCATTTGGATAGGTAAAATCGACATTTCGGAGTTCAAATTTGCCTTTGATAGGAATGTTGTCAATGGTGCCGTTAGGTTCTTTTTCATCATCGTCATTCAGGATTTCAAAATAGCCTTCGGCATAAATAAAGGCGTCATTCATATCATCATAAATCCTGTGAAGCTGGCGTATAGGCGCAGAAACGTTGTTGAACAGCATAATGTGCAACATAATGGCACCCACCGTCATCTGCTGGTCCAGTACAAGATAAACAGTAAGCAGGATGATGAGGACGATTACAAACTGCTCTATAAAACTCTTGAGCCCGTCATAGATAAAGCTGGTTCGCCGCGTGTAGAGTTGGCTTTCCATCAGTTGCATCTGGAGATTGTACTGTTTTTTACCTTCAAATTTTTCCCGAACAAAACTTTTGATCACCATTATCGAGTTTATGAGATTCAAAAGGCCGGATGTTTTTTGCTCGCGCTGATTCCTTAGTTTCCGCCGCACGCCACCGAGTTTTTTGGCCTGCCTGGCGGTTACGTAAAAATAAACCGGGATGACAAAAGTGGAAACTAAACCAACATAAAAATTCTGCATATACATCACTATCAATGCGATTATGGCGGTGGAAAATAATGGTAAAATATCGATGAAAAAATTCTGGACGAGTTTTGTTAGGCTTTCAATCCCTCTGTCTATGCGGATCTGTAACTTCCCGGATTCGTGCCGATCGTCATTAAAGTAAGCAATTCTGTAAGTCAGGATTTTGTCAATGGCTGCCTGCGCCAATTCTGAACTGACGTTGATCCTGATTTTTTCGCCATAGAATTTTTGCCCAAACTGAATAAAAATGTTGGCTAGTTCTTTCCCCAAAAGTATAATCGAAATCAATATGAGAACGTGGATTCCTTCTGACATCGGATGAGGCAGTTGGGTTAGTTTCGTCACCTCGTCCACCGTATATTTTAAAACAATCGGGTTGACCTGGGCGAATAGGGCACCAATGAATGTCAAAGTTAAAGTTCCAAAAACCATCCATTTGTAAGGCTTGATGAAGCTTTTTAACTGGCTGAAAATATGGATAAGATTAGTGGTTTTCTGAAAAGGTTTTTTCATAATAGCAAGTTAACGATAATATTGAAAAAATATGTCTTGGAAAGTTTAACACAAAGGCACGAAGTTCTTTCTACCATTAATGCGTTTTTAAGGCACAAAGTAAATCGAAGATTTTTTTATTTTTCACGAACCCAAAACTTTGTGCCTTAATTTTAAATGAATGAATTAATAATTTGTGCCTTTGTGTTTAACTTATTAATTTTAAACTTTCATAAAAAGAAAAGATGAAAATATACACAAAAACGGGAGACAAAGGCGAAACTGGGCTTTATGGCGGAACGCGGATTTCAAAAGCCAGCGCGCGGGTAGAATCTTACGGAAACATTGATGAGCTCAATGCGGCCATTGGCGTAGCCAAATCCCATATCGAGGATCAGGAGGTGATTAATCAACTCAAAAAAATCCAGTTTGATTTGTTTACCGTTGGTTCAGAAGCTTCGACTCCGATTGATAAATTGTTTTTGGCGAATGGGAAAGCCAGGTTGCCATTGGTAATTTCTGATAATGAGATCGAAGAATTGGAAAACTGGATGGACGACATGGAAACCAAAGTGGAACCTTTGCAATATTTTATTTTGCCCGGTGGTGGCAAGGCGGCGACGTTTCTTCACGTGGCCAGGACTGTTTGCAGGCGTGCGGAAAGAAGTTTGGTTTTTCTCAATCAATCCGAAGATGTTCGCCCGGAAATGATAAAATACCTGAATCGTTTGTCTGATTATTTGTTTGTCTTGGCCAGATATATTTCAAAATTAAATAATGAGCCGGAAGAATATTGGATCCCAAGCGATAGAAGTTAGATATTAGATTTGATTCAATGAAAAAAGCCCTTTTATTCATTAATGGAGAACCACCAAAAGAGTTTCCCAATTTTTCAGATTATAATCTGATAGCCTGCACTGATGGTGCATTTCACTATCTTAAAAAAATGAAATTTCCTTTGGATCAATTGGATTTTATTTCCGGCGATTTTGATTCTCACAAAATCGAAGAAGAAATTATTCATCAATCTGGGATTTATAATTTTAAAATCATAGAAACGCCGGATCAGAACAAAACGGATTTTCATAAAGCCTTGGAAATTATTATCGAAAAAGGGTTTGAAAATGTGGATGTTTTTGGTGCAAGTGGAGGAGAGCAGGATCATTTTCTAGGGAACCTGAGTGTTGCTTTTTTCTTTAAAGATAAAATCAACCTCAAATTTTTTGATGAATATTCATCTTACTTTTTTATCCCGAAAGAATTTTCAATATCCGGTGTTAAGGGGAAAATGATCTCGCTAATGCCTTTTCCTATTGCCAAAAATATCATAACAAAAGGGTTGAAGTGGCCTTTGCATAAGGAAGATCTGATTCTTGGGGAAAGAATTGGGACGAGGAATGTGGCGGAAAATCAGCACATTTCCATTCAGTATTCGGAAGGAGATATGCTTGTTTTTGTCGGAAAATAACAGGGTAATTTTTATCAAATTATTAACGCAGAAATTCAGTTTTTTTAATCATTTTTGCATCGTAAAAACAATTAATCTTTTTTAGCCGGAAATGAAAATAAAATATTCTGAACTAATTGACCAAACGCTTTATTTTCCTACAGAAGAATTCAATGTAGAGGAGAATAATCTGAAGTTCCACGACATCAACCTGATGGAAGTTGTGGAAAAATTCGGGACACCTTTGAAGTTCAATTATTTACCCAAGATTTCTCAGAATATAGAACGGGCCAAATTCTGGTTCAAGGAGGCTTTCGAAAAGAACGATTATCAAAAAAGTTACCGCTATTGCTATTGTACCAAGTCCAGCCACTTCGCTTTTGTGGTAGAGGAGGTACTTAAAAATGACATCAGTTTGGAGACATCTTCGGCTTATGATATGGACATTGTAAAGTCGCTTTATGATAAAGGCAAGGTGGAAAAAGACATCGAAGTAATCTGTAATGGCTTCAAAACCGATGATTATCTGGTGAAGATTTCGGATCTGATTAATAACGGATTTGAAAATATTACGCCGATTCTTGATAATTACCGCGAGCTGGATAAGCTGACGGAAAGCATAGACAGAACCTTTAATATCGGGATCAGAATTGCTTCTGAAGAAGAGCCCAAGTTCGAATTTTATACCTCAAGACTCGGCATTGGATACAAGGATATTATTCCTTATTACAGCCAGAAAATTGCGGAACATCCCAATGCAAGGCTTAAGATGCTTCACTTTTTTATCAATACGGGAATTAAGGATACATCCTACTATTGGAATGAGTTGTACAAATGTCTCCGTGTGTATGCAAGGTTGAAAAAGATTGCTCCGGAAGTGGATTCGCTTAATATTGGTGGTGGATTCCCGATCAAAACGTCTTTGAATTTTGATTACGACTATGAGTACATGGTGAACGAAATTGTTTCCCAAATCAAAAAATTCTGTGAAGAAGAAGGAGTTGAAGAACCTAATATCTATACCGAATTTGGAAGCTTTACCGTTGGGGAAAGTGGAGGACACCTGTTTAAAATTATTTCCCAAAAACGTCAAAACGACCGGGAAAAATGGAATATGATAGATTCATCTTTCATGACGACTTTGCCGGATACATGGGCTATATCGCGCCATTTTATCATGTTGCCGCTTAACCGATGGGATGATTCTTATGAGCGTGTTTTTCTGGGAGGACTGACTTGTGATTCTGACGATTACTATAACTCCGAGCAGCATACCAATGCTATTTACCTACCGGTTTATAATGATACGAAACCGCTCTATATTGGGTTTTTCCATACAGGGGCTTACCAGGAAACGATTGGTGGTTACGGAGGTGTTCACCACTGCCTGATGCCGCAGCCTAAGCATATCCTCATCAATAAAGACGAAGATGGCAACTTTACCTACGAATTGTTCCGTGAGGAGCAAAGGCCTGAGGATGTCTTGAAATTGTTGGGATATTAAAATAAAACAAAACCTTGTTTGGATATGCCGGAAGTTCATCTTTCGGCTTTTTTGTGGTGTCAACTGAACGTCAAAAAACGAAAAACGACCGTGCAAAACGGTCGTTTTTAGATTTTATCTCGAAGTTGTATTTTACTTGGCAGAGAATACATCTTTGGCGTAATCGCCATTATTATTAGGTGTTTCAATCACGATGTTTCCGTTTTCGAAGTACCCAATTGTAGAGGCGCCAGAACTCAATTTAACCCGGAAAACATCTTGTTTTGTGGTTGTTTTAAAGGTCGCAAAAGGAACAGAACTTCCGGCATCTGCCAGGATAAACTGATTAGCGTCAATCTGTATTTTTTGCAATGTAAGAGATCCGTTAGAATATCTCTGTGCCGCATTTTGATGATTAGAATCATTCGCTACAACGGTTTTCTGTTCTTTAAGGGCAGGAGGTGTTTCGGTTTTTGCAATAATTTTAACCTGAGGATTGGAAATCGGAACTTTAACTAAAGTTTGTTTGAGCGCATCCTGAAATCCTGGTTCAAATTCTTTGATCATGCTGTTTCCTTTCTCTGTGAAAACAGCTTGGCCTTTACAATCTTTGAACTGCAAAATCAATTTGTTTCGGAAAAGACTCTTGTCATCTACAATGTCCGCAGAAATAATATCACATGGATCAGAAAGTGAATTAGCAGGCCACTGGCTTTTATCATCTCCAAGAATGGTGTATTTCTTACTTTTTAGCGTTTTTTCCAGCAATGGTTTTAGTCCATAGGCTTTTTGAGCTTTAAAATCTTCAAATTCAGCTGGGATCAAAACATATTGATAATTAGAAATTTGTTGAGCCTTTGAGAAGCCAACAAAGAAAAGTAAAAGAATGAATGGTATTTTTTTCATAATAGTAAATATTTAATTTCTAAAACCCTGCATATCCAGTTTCAAAGAAAAGAAATTGGAGTAAAAATTAGACCCTCCAATTCCGGAGTTGGTAATGGCATAATCCAGAGTAAGGCCTTTGTAACGGATGCCAATACCGGCACTTGGTTGGAAAGAAACTTTTCTCTTGAGGTTTTCTATGTCAGAAACCGTTTGGAAACGGTTGACGCCAAGTCTTACAAAAATCATATCCTGAAAAATGAGTTCGCCCCCGGCATACGGTGTGATACTGGCAAAATCAGTTGAAACCAGTGCAGCCGTTTTGGCAAAATCAATGTTAACGCCTGCTTCGGGTAATAATTTTAAATCCCTGTTAAATTCAAAAGTTTTGCTGATACCCAGGTTCAGTTTCGGCATCGTAATTTCCATTTTATCTTTCGGTGCAGGATTGAATTCTTCACCATTTACAACAGCGGATAATTCTTTTTGGTTAATTGTCCAAAAGTTAACCGTTGTCGTAGCATCCCGCAGCATGGCTCCCAGATTCCAGTCTGTATCCGTATGATAAATGGCTCCCAAATCAAATCCGAAACCGTAACCGCTCGCAAACTTGCCCACATTTCTATAAACTAGCTTTGCGGTGGCACCCACATCCAACTTGTGGTTTCCATTGGGATGAAAGGCATATGAGAACAGCGCCGCATAATCCGAAGTAGAAAAAGAACTTATTTTATCATAATCAATATTCCCTTCGGAATCAATCAGCTGTGTGGTGTTCAATATATTATCAACACCCAGCCGAACGAGCGAAACGGCAAAAACGCCGTTGCCATAATCCAGAGGTTTGGCGTAGGCTATGTAATCGTATTTGGCAATGGATTCAAAATATTCTGCGTGCATGGCCGATACCTGCCAGTCCCTGTCGATTTTCATCAGTCCTGCCGGATTCCACATGGGAGAATACACGTCGTCCTGATTAGAAACTACCGCGCCACCCATGGCAAGGCCTCTAGCTCCGGCTCCAATGTTCAGAAACTCATTAGAGTATTTTCTGATGATTTGGGCATCCAGCAATTGGGTGATGGTAATCAGTAAAAAAAATAAAATTCTTTTCATCAAAATTAGTTTACAGAAGCTCTGTATCTGTCATTTTAATTTGTTTTTTCCGCCTTGATTTTATCACGCCATTGACTACAATGGCTATAATCATAACCAGCGAAGCTATATAAAAAATAGGACTCATGTGTTCTGATGCTCCAAAGATAAAAAAAGCAAGTATAATCCCATAAACCGGCTCCAGATTGACCGTGAGGATCAAAGTGAAGGGCGAAATGAACTTCATCAGATTAACACTTTCAAACATCGGGTAGGCGGTAAAAACTGAAGCTAATAAAACTATTAACGCCAAATCACGGTAACTTATTTCACTCACCTGAGAAATTTGGCCTGTAAAAATGAAATAAAGACTAATGACCAAGAAGCCACCCGCAATCTCATAAAAAATAATATTACCGGAACTTGTTTTCCCAAACAGACGGCCGTTGAAAACAGAAAATATGGTTCCGAAAAGCGCGCAGAAAATGCCATAAATGATACCTTCTTTATACTTAAGTTCTGCATTAAAGATCAACGAAATACAGATAACAATGATAACTCCGATAATCACCTCTGTCCAATCCGGTTTTCTGCGGAAGACCAAAGGTTCTATTAATGATGCAAATAGGGTGGACAGGGAAAGGCAGGATAAGGCAATAGAAACATTGGAAACCTTAATCGAATGGAAGAAAAACAGCCAGTGCATTGCCATTACGCTTCCTATTAAAACCAGGCGCAAAAGCAGTGGTTTTGTCACGCGTATACTTTGCTTTTTGAACAGCCTGAGGTATAAAAAAAGGAAAATAGATGCAAACAGCATCCTGTAAAATACCAGAGCCTGCGCATCAGCCACAATCAGTTTTCCCAATATCGCTGTAAAGCCCCATAAAAAAACGATAAAATGCAATCTTAGCAAGTAAGAATTCTTCATTGGAAAGCCCTGAAATTTTAGTTGTAAAAATAGAATAAAAATATGGTTTTTGATGCGCTTTAACCATGATAACATCAATAATACAGTCGATTATTTAAGATATTGTCCAATTTCTGAATGGTCAAAATAAATACGTTCTAAGCTTTACCGAAAAACTAACCCGAAATACATAAAAAATTTTATCTTTAAGCCAAAAGAAAGTTCATGGATCTGGAATTCAATAAAAGGGAAGATGTCAATAAGCTCAAGTATTCTGAAATTAAAAAGATACTGGCAAAAATAAAACTAGGCGGTGGCGAAAAGGCTTTGGCGAAACAGCATGACCAAGGCAAAATGACCGCCAGGGAACGTGTGGATTATCTTTTCGATAAAAACTCAGATTCTATAGAGATCGGTGCATTGGCCGGCTACGAGATGTACGAAAAAGAAGGGGGTTGCCCAGCAGGCGGTGTTGTTGTAAAAATAGGCTATGTTTCTGGAAAACAATGTATTGTAGTTGCTAATGATGCCACCGTAAAAGCAGGTGCTTGGTTCCCAATAACAGGGAAGAAAAACCTGCGTGCCCAAGAGCTAGCCATGGAAAATCGATTGCCCATTATTTACTTGGTAGATTCCGCCGGGGTTTATCTGCCAATGCAGGATGAGATTTTCCCCGATAAAGAAATGTTTGGCCGTATCTTCCGGAACAATGCTAAAATGAGTGCATCCGGGATCATTCAAATTTCAGCTATTATGGGAAGCTGTGTTGCAGGCGGTGCTTATCTGCCGATTATGAGCGACGAGGCAATGATTGTAGATAAAACGGGAAGTATTTTCCTGGCAGGAAGTTACCTTGTAAAAGCCGCCATAGGGGAAAATATTGATAACGAAACATTGGGCGGTGCCAAAACGCATTGTGAGATTTCTGGTGTTACAGATTACAAAGCCAAAGATGACAAAGATGCCCTAGACCGAATCAAAAATATAATGAAATCCATCGGAGATTTTGAGAAGGCCGGTTTTGCCCGAACAGAAAGTTTCCCTCCAAAAGAAAATCCTGAAAATATATTTGGCATAATGCCGGCAGCAAGATCTGAGCAATACGACACATTCGACATTATAAAATGCCTGACCGATAATTCTGAATACGAAGAATACAAACCAGACTACGGAAAAAGCATCATCTGCTGCACCGCAAGGATTGACGGCTGGAGCGTAGGTATTGTGGCCAATCAAAGAAAGCTGGTAAAAAGCGGCAAAGGCGAGATGCAGTTTGGAGGTGTCATCTATTCTGATTCTGCGGACAAAGCGACAAGATTCATTGCTAATTGTAATCAGAGAAAAATTCCGTTGGTCTTTCTGCAAGATGTGACGGGTTTTATGGTGGGTTCGAAATCCGAACATGGCGGGATCATAAAAGATGGCGCAAAAATGGTGAATGCCGTTGCCAATTCGGTAGTTCCAAAATTCACGGTTATTACCGGGAATTCTTATGGAGCGGGTAATTATGCAATGTGTGGCAAAGCTTATGATCCAAGATTGATTGTTGCCTGGCCTTGGGCAGAACTGGCGGTGATGGGTGGTTCACAAGCCGGGAAGGTTCTACTTCAGATCCAGGAATCTGCCCTTAAAAAACAAGGAAAACAAATTTCTGAAGAAGAAAGAAAGGAAATTCTCGACAAAATTCTCCAAGATTATAACAGGCAAACCCAGCCTACTTATGCAGCGGCAAGGCTTTGGACCGATGCTATTATCAGCCCCGTTGATACGCGGAAGTGGATCAGTATGGGAATAGAAGCGGCCAATCATTCGCCCATTACAGAAAAATTTAACCTGGGTGTGATTCAGGTATAAAAAAGGACGCCATTCGGGAAAGAATGGCGTTTGTTTTTTATTAGAGCATCGATACTATCTTGTTTTTTCAAGAACACAGATACTCTTAATTTTATTACCGTTTTCCTGCGCAAAATAGCCTTCCAGCACCAGCTGATCGCCTGTTACATTGATAATGATAAAGTAGCCTGGTCCGTAAGTAATCATATTTTCTTTGGATTTGGTTTCATCATTTTTCTCAAAAGAATATTTGATTTTGAACTTTTGCCCGTCAGAACTGCCACAGTCGTAGTGCCACATTTTCTCTCTATTCATTTTAAATTCGTAGATCTCATCGCCCGAAGTGCAGGAGAACAGATTTTCAGGATTTTGATTGGCGGCAAATTCATCAAAATTACCTTTATAAAAACCTACAACTTTCCATTTTCCATTTAATCGGTCTTCATTAATTTTTCCATTGGCTTTCTGGATGACCCAGCCTGTACCTTTCGCAACAGTTTTAACCGTTCCAATAGCCACTTTTCCGGCAGTTTTTACAACTTTTGCTGCGGTGCTTACGATGCAGGATGACAGGATACTGCACAACAGAACAGACATAATCAATTTTTTCATAGCCAATGATTTTTTTCAAAAATACGTAAAAAACTGAGCTTTTGAAGAAGTTGTGAACCATTATTATTAAATCTTATAAAAAGGTTAGTTATTTTTCTTATTTTTATAGATCAACATAATTTAATTTTACTCGCTGCATGAAGACAATTCCTGTTAAAATCGGATGGGATCTTGTAATTCCCATTATTTTGATTGTATCGTTACCCAATCTGTTGATGATTGGCAGTCTTAGTGGGGGAGATTTTATAATGCCTGTAGCAGTTTTAGGCTTTACGCTGACACTTATCTTTGGGATTCGTTACCAAATAGATTCTGAGAATCTTTACATCAAAAATTCGGTTTTTGGGACCACAACAATTCCAATTAAAGAAATCAAGCGTGTAGAAAAAACACGGAGTATTTTGGCTTCGCCTGCTCCAAGTATATCAGGAAGGATTCAGGTTTTCTATAACAATGATAGCATAATTATTTCGCCTAAAAATATTCAACAATTTAATAACGAATTACTTAGGATTAACCCTGATGTTGTTATAAAAGAATGATTCTTTTATATTGATTGAAGATTAAAATCCTAATAACACGATTTAAGCTAAAATTTTCTTACGATGCGCAATACCCCATTCTGCAAGATGCTCGATGATTTTTTTGAGAGTTAGTCCGTATTCGGTTAGTTCATATTCAACACTTATTGGTTGTGTACTGAGAACGGTTCTTGTTACCAGTTGATTGATTTCAAGGTCTTTTAATTCACTACTCAGCATTTTTGCCGATATACCTTCAATTTCCTTCTGAAGATCGGAAAAACGCATTTTATTATAGCACAGTGCCGCAATGATCTGAACTTTCCACCTGCCTTTCAATATGTCCATCGTGTCTTGCACTGCGATGAGATTGGTTTTGCAACATTTTATTTTCATAACTGGTTGATTTTATTGTTGGTTACTTTTTTGTAATGGTAACTTTTTGTAACTAGATTACAAAAATAAACTTTTAATATCTAAATTTGTTCTTTTAAAACTAAAAATTACCATAATATGAGTTTGTTAGAAGACCTTAACTGGCGTTATGCCACAAAAAAAATGAATGGCAACACCGTTCCTCAGGATAAAGTAGATTATATTGTAGAAGCTGCCCGACTGGCACCATCATCATCCGGTTTGCAGCCGTATAGATTATTTGTCATTACCAATAAAGAATTACTGGAAAAAATTAAACCGATTGCTTTTGACCAAGCTCAGATTACTGACGGCTCCCACCTTTTGGTTTGGGCAGCCTGGGATGGTTATTCCAACAACAGCATTTCTGAAGTTTTCGAAAAAACAACAACGGAAAGAGGAATTCCAAAAGAGACAATGGACGATTATAAAACCAGACTTTGGGGTATATATGAGCCGCTGGGAAAAGAGTGGCACGCGATTCATGCAGCCAAGCAAGCTTACATTTCGTTTGGTTTAGCAATTGCAGCAGCTGCGGAACAGAAAGTGGATGCCACGCCAATGGAAGGATTTGATAATGTTGCTCTCGACGAATTGCTTCACCTAAGCGAAAAAGGCTTAAAAAGCGTAGTAATTCTGCCTTTGGGTTACCGGGAAGAAACTGGTGACTGGTTGGTTAACCTCAAAAAATACAGAACACCAAAAGACGAATTTGTAACTGAGATTAAATAATGAGAAAAGCGGAAAATTAATTCCGCTTTTTTGTTTTTATAAAGAGCTGAGATTATTTCAAACTTAAGATAGCCAATCTGTAACCTTTCATCCCAAATCCAGAGACCACGGCATCGCAACTCTCGGCTGTTACAGATTTTTTTCGGAACTCTTCACGCTTATAGATGTTACTGATGTGGACTTCGGTTTTTGGTTTGTTGATATTCTTTAAGCAGTCTGATATGGCGTAGGAATAGTGGGTGAAAGCCCCTGGATTGATAATGATAGCATCATAATCCTCGTCCTGTAACCGGTTGATTATTTCCCCTTCTATATTGGATTGGTAGTAGAGTATTTCATCTGTAGAAAATTCGGTTTTCAAATCGTTAAGATAGGTCTCCATAGATATAGTTCCGTATATCTCGGGTTCCCGGGTACCTAGAAGATTAAGATTGGGGCCGTTAAGTATTAATATTTTCACAATAATTAGTATAGGAACAAAGATAATTAAAAAACAAAAACCTTCGGATATTTTCCGAAGGTTTGTAGCCCGTAGGGGAATCGAACCCCTCTTACCAGAATGAAAATCTGAGGTCCTAACCGATAGACGAACGGGCCAGGATTTATATTAAGCTAAGCGGTTAACGTGCTTAGTTAATTTGCTTTTTAGATTAGCTGCTTTGTTTTTGTGGATAATGTTTTTCTTAGCCAATTTGTCCAACAAAGAAATTACTTTTGGTAATTGTTCAGCTGCAGCTGTTTTGTCCTCTTCATTTCTTAATACTTTCAAAGCTGTTCTTGCAGTTTTGTGGTAGTATCTGTTACGAAGTCTTCTTACTTCGTTTTGTCTGATTCTCTTAAGTGCTGATTTATGATTTGCCATATCGTTCAAATGTGGGTGCAAAGATAAAAATTAATTTTTAGTTTGCAAATATTTTTTAATAATTTTTTAAAATTTATTTTCTGTAGCCTATAGGGGAATCGAACCCCTGTTGCAAGGATGAAAACCTTGAGTCCTGACCACTAGACGAATAGGCCGTTTCGTGATTTCGGAGTGCAAAAATAGGGGCTTTTTTTTATACTTGCAACTTTTTTTTATTATTTTAATTTTTTCTCGATAATCGTATTTGTAATGCCTTTATTTTCAAGCTCTTTTTGTGCTTTGATGGCGTCTTCCAACGTTCTGAACTGTCCAAATGTATAGTAGAAAATACCATTTTCTTTATCTCTATTCATATTAGGCAATTGTTTCATAACATTAGATTTGGAGTCCAATTTTTCTTTTCCGGTGTATATTTCCAGTGTATAGTAGCCAATTCCAAGTGCCTGATTAGGCATAAAACTAATGGCCATAGCGTTACGGAAACCTGCATCTTTGGCGGTTTTAAGGTTGGTATCTCGTATAGATGCAAAGTTCGTTGTGCCATAATAGTACTTGTAAAAACCATTCTCTTTGATAGGAAGAATGTATTTTAATCCTTTTAGCACGGGATCATTTTCATTATACTTGATAGGGGTGCTCATCAATAGTATTCTGAAATCGTTTTTAAGCGGCTGTTCCACAGGTTTTTCAGGTTCAGGTTCTTTGACGTTCCTGTCTACCATCTTTTTATAACTCATGACCGCATTGAAGATGCTTTCTGCGATAGCTTGTTGTCCTTCTTCGGTTGAGATGTAGTGTGCATCATCATAGTTGTTGACAAAACCGGTTTCTATAAGTATAGAAGGCATGGCATTCATCCTGAGCACGTGCAAGTTCTCTTGTTTTACACCTCTGGAAAGGCGTTTGTCTTTTTTTATGAAGTTATCTTCTACCAATCCACCAATGATCAAGCTGGCTTCCAAATATTTGCTCTGCTGTATTTTGAGTGCAATCAAGGATTCTGGTGAGCTAGGGTTGTAGGAGGCAAAGTTTTCCTTATCTTTTTCATCTAGGAAGATTACATCATTTTCAGCTTTGGCTACATCCAAGTTGGTTTTGTTTTGGTTGGGTCCTTGTACAAATGTTTCTGTACCTTGTGCGGTAGCGCTTCTGCTGGGCGACGAGTTGACGTGTACCGATATAAAGAGGTCTGCTTTGCTTCTGTTAGCAAGATCGGTTCTGTAAGTTAAAGAAGGGTATTCATCTATTTTTCTGGTATAGATGACTTTGTAATCTTTATTTTTCTCCAGCATTCTGCCCAATTTTAGGACAATCCCAAGGGTTACGTTTTTCTCCATAACCGTTCCGATGTCACTGTAATAGCGGTTAGCACCAATGTCACTACCGCCGTGACCGGCATCCAGAACAATGGTGAATTTTTTTTGTGAAAAGAAGCTGTTACAACCAACAATAAATGTTAAAAGAAGAAAAATTTTCTTATAAAATAGAGGGCTAGTCATTTTAATCTTTAAAATTTAATTAATTTTGAACCCAATTTCAGAATAACTGCATTGGCTCGAAGTATTTTCAAAAGTATATTACTAATTTTAAATATCCTAATTTTTAACACTATTTTAGCACAAACCGTGCCTCAAAATAATGGTGAAAAACGTGGTGTTCAGGATACTTTAAAGGTATCTGGCGATACATTGTCTTTAAAAAAGGACAGTACACGTCCCAAGGAACAACTGGATGATGTGGTGAAAACCAAAGCCGAATACAAAAGTAGCTCATCCATCTCAAACAAACAGACATTTCTAAGTAAAAAAGCCCAAATCATCTATCAGGATATGCAGATAGATGCAGACTACATTAGGATAGACTGGGAAACCGGGAAAATCTATGCGCGTGGCGAACAGGATAAAAATGGGAAGATTACTACACCGGCTGTAGCAACACAAGGTGGCAAAAAGTATGAGTACAACGAGGTGATCTACAACTACAAAACGAGACAGGCCATCGCCTTCAATGCAAGAACAGAGGAGAATGAAGGTGTAGTGGTCGCAGAAAAAACCAAAAAGTACAACGATTCGGTTTTCTTTATGCGGAAAGCTATTTTCACCACAGATGAGTATTTTCTTAAAAAGAAAGATTCACTACCGGATTACCATATGTCTGCCCCCAACATCAAATTGATCAAAGGAAAAAATAATTCTCAGTTGATAACGGGACCAATTCAAATGTATATAGAGCAGGTGCCAACGCCACTTATAATGCCATTTGCGATACTTCCTTTTTCTGACAAAAGATCTGCAGGTATATTAATTCCAAGTTTTGGGGAGCGCCAAGATGTAGGTTTTTTCCTTAATGGCCTGGGTTATTATCAGCCCATAGGAGATCACTTTGATCTTCGGGTTTTGTCTGATCTCTATACAAAAGGGAGCTGGAACCTGAAACCCGAGCTTAATTATCTTAAAAAATATAGGTATTCGGGGAATTTTGCTGCAGATTATGGATACACCGTTCGTGGGATAAAAGGTTTGGATGACTATTCCAAAACGAAAACATTTCGGATTGCTTGGCGACACTCTCAGGATTCTAAGGCCAATCCTTACTTTACATTTAATGCTAGTGTGGACATCGTTAGCAGCAAGTTTTACAATAACACGGTTAATAATAATTATATCTTTAATGGCAATGTTCTCAATACCACGCAAACGTCTAGGATTAATGTTACCAAGCGTTTTCTGAATCTGCCTATTACCATTAGTGCCAGTGCGGGATACAACCAGAATTTTAAAACCGGGCTTACGGATATCAGGTTGCCCGATATGACAATAGCGGTTAATCAGTTTTATCTTTTTAAACCTAAAACAGGTGTTAGAACAGGTCTGCTGGAAAATATTAATGTGAATACGGGTTTTGCGCTGAGTAATTATGTAACCACCACCGATGATCAGGTTTTTAAACAGCAGATGTGGAAAGATATGAAAACCGGTGCCAAGAACAATATTTCTATCACTACCAATACGACCTTGGCTAAATATTTTACGTTTTCTTTGAGTGCTAATGCAGATAACGTATTGACCACCAAAATTTTAGATAGATCATATAATCCAATCACCAACTTGGTAGAGGATAATTATACAAATAAGGTTTCTGCCTACTCCACGTTTTCTACCAGTGCCAGCTTGCAGACCGTTTTGTATGGGCAAAAGAATTTTAGCAAAAATTCTCCTATTGTGGCCATTCGACATATGGTAACGCCAAGTGTAAGTTTCAATTATTCACCAGATTTTGGAGCTTCTTCTTGGGGCTATTACCGCAATTATTCCAATGCACGGGGCGAGATGACGGCCTACAGTATTTTTGATAATGGTATCTACGGTTCACCTACCAGAGGGCTGGTGCAAAGTATAGGCTTCAATATCATTAATAATCTGGAGATGAAGGTGCGCTCCAAGTCTGATTCTACAGGTATAAAAAAGGTCAAAATATTCGAATCTCTTAATTTTTCTGGAGGCTACAATTTTGCTGCAGAAAAATATAAATGGTCAGTTTTTAGTGTCAATGCCCAGTCATCTTTTTTTAACAATAAGCTGAATGTCAACTCTAGTATGACAATAGAACCTTACCAGATTGTATTTGATGATAACAGTACAACAGGCATAAGAACAGAGAATTTTGGCCACTTTAGTTTGCAGGGCTTCAATGTTCAGTTGTCTTATCCAATGAGTGAAGCTATTTTTGGTAAGAAAGAGGATTTGGCAAAAATGTATAAAAAGAAGGGTGAAATTAGGAATGAGAATTATTACTTTGATGATGATAATTATTCCCATTACGTGCCAACTTGGACGCTGAATGTGAATGCCAACTATGCTTACACCAAAGGTTTGGCAAAAATCGGCACCAAAGTAGCTACTGTTGGACTGGATGGCAGCATCAAACTAACGCCATTTTGGAACATCAACGGAAGTACCAATTATGATGTGGTGAACAAGACACTGGCCTATACAAGATTGGGTTTTGCGAGGGATCAACGTAGTTTTACGATTACCTTTAACTGGGTTCCTTTTGGCCAATATAAAGTGTATGACTTTTTTATAGGAATCAAAGCCAACATCCTGAAAGATGCGGTAAAATATAAAGAAAGAAGTTTTACCCAACCTAACAGCAGTTTTTAGGATTTAATGAAAATTTGTATAGTTTTGTAAAAATTACTTCTAAATAATGAAAAACATCATCCATACAGAGGAAGCACCGGCTGCTATCGGGCCTTATTCGCAGGCTTGCCTGGTAAACGAAACATTATATATATCCGGTCAAATCCCTGTAGATCCAGCAACAGGTAACCTTGTAGAAGGGATTGATCAGGAAACACATCAGGTTATGAAAAATCTGGCAGCCATCCTGCGCAAAGCCGAAATGGGCTTTTCCAATGCTGTGAAAACTACAATATTTCTTAAAAATATGGATGACTTCTCGGTTGTTAATGAGATTTATGCATCCTATTTTGATGACGACCAGTATCCTGCAAGAGAAACTGTGCAGGTGTCTTGTCTTCCCAAAAATGTAGATGTGGAAATATCAATGATTGCTTTCAAAGACTAGATGAATTTTCTTAGGAATACTTTAGGCGTTTTAGCAGGCTTGACGGTTGCTGCACTCATTATCACATTCGGGGTCAAGATCGACTCGGACTGGGTAACTTATAAAGAGTTTGCGCCATTTGAGCACTGGGGGCTTTTGCTGCAATCTGTTCAGGGGAAAGATTCGTTCTTTATTGCCTTGCTTTTTTTTGGCGGTTTGGGTGTAACTTTTGGTGGCGTGGTAACGGCGATGATTGTAAAATATGCTAAAGTAGCTTATGCTATTTTGATAGGATTTATCATGTTGTTCATCGCCATGCTGGATATTATTATTTATCCTTATCATCCAGTTTTTTACAAAATATCCATCTTTTTGATCTTTTTCCCATTTTCTTGGATAGGTGGTAAAATTACCGAGATTATCTACGAGCGTCGGAAGAAACGGCTTCGTCAGGAACAGCAGAATCATCACAAATAATAGAAAAGCACAACCCGGGAGTTGTGCTTTTCAGTTAGTATAGTTAGAGATTGTTAGTAAGCAGTTTCATGGACTTTTACGGCGCGTCCGCTTGGGTCGTTCATCTTTTTGAAGGCTTCGTCCCATTCCAGCGCAACTGGTGTAGAGCAGGCTACAGAAGGGACTGAAGGTACGCAGCTTGCGGCGGAGTCGCTCGGGAAAAATTCCTCAAATATGCTGCGGTAGCGGTATTCTTCTTTGCTCATTGGTGTATTGATGGGGAAGCGGTATTTGGCATTGGCCATCATTTCGTCAGACACTTCATCTTCGGCAACTTGTTTCAATGTATCAATCCAGCTATAACCTACGCCATCAGAGAATTGTTCTTTTTGTCTCCATGCGATACTTTCTGGCAAGATGTCTTCAAAAGCTTTTCTGAGAACCCATTTTTCCATCCTTTCGGGAGTAATCATTTTATCTTTAGGGTTAATAGTCATCGCAATATCCATAAATTCTTTGTCAAGGAAAGGCACCCTACCTTCTATTCCCCATGCCATGAGGGATTTGTTGGCTCTCAGGCAATCGTAAAGGTGTAATTTCCCTAGCTTTCTAACTGTTTCTTCGTGAAAAGCTTGTGCGGATGGTGCTTTGTGAAAGTAAAGGTAGCCACCAAACAGCTCGTCTGAACCTTCTCCGGAAAGTACCATTTTAATACCCATGGATTTGATGACTCTTGCCAAAAGATACATTGGTGTAGAGGCGCGGACGGTTGTGACATCATAAGTTTCCAAGTGGTAGATGACATCTTTGATCGCATCCAGACCTTCTTGAACGGTATATTTGATCTCATGGTGAACAGATCCTATATAATCTGCGGCTTTTTGTGCTGCGGCCAAATCAGGTGAGCCTTCCAGGCCAACGGCAAAACTGTGCAGCCTTGGGTACCAGGCTTCTTGCGTGTCGCCACTTTCTATCCTTTGACGGGCAAATTTAGCAGTAATGGCCGCAATAATGCTGGAGTCCAAACCTCCAGAAAGAAGGACGCCATAAGGTACATCACTCATCAGTTGCCTGTGTACAGCTTCTTCCAGCCCTTTTCTAATAGCAGAGATATCTGTATTATTGTCTTTTACATTATCAAATTCTTCCCAGTCACGCTTATACCATCTTTGGAGTTGCTGCCCATCTTTGCTGTAAAGAAAATGGCCGGGTAAAAATTCTTCGATCTTGTTGCAGACACCTTCTAGTGCTTTGAGTTCCGAAGCGACATAGAAACTGCCGTTTTTGTCCCAACCCATATAAAGTGGAATAATTCCCATATGATCTCGGCCAATAAGGTAAGCGTCATTTTCCTCATCGTATAGGGCAAAAGCAAAGATGCCGTTAAGTTTTTCTAAGAAGTTTTTCCCATCGCGTCTGTAAAGCGCAAGGATCACTTCGCAGTCAGATTGGGTAAGGAATTCATAATCCGGGAATTCTTTTCTCAAGTCCTGATGGTTATAAATTTCGCCATTTACGGCCAATGCTACTTTTTTATCTTTGGTAAAAAGGGGTTGTTTCCCTGATGTTGGGTCAACAATGGCCAAACGCTCATGGGAAAAGATGACATTGTCATTTTGATAGATACCCGACCAATCTGGCCCGCGATGTCTAATTTTTTTTGACATTTCTAATATCTGAGGTCTGATGCTGTCAGTTTTTTGTTTCGTGTCAAATACACATACAATTCCGCACATGGTAAATCTTTATTTTTTATTATTTGATTAAAATTATAATGCAAATTTATATTGATTGATTTAAAAATGAAACTAAAAGTATTATTAAGTTAAAAAAAAATCAATAAAATTAATTATTGGTTTAAAATATTCTCAATTTGATGTTATTGTTGGTTGTTAAATTGATTTTTTCATTTTGAAGGCGTTATTATAAATGCTATTGAAAATAATTTTATTTTAACAGTATAGCCGTATGTTTTCAGTTAAGCCTTAGTTTATTATTAAAATAATTCATAGATGTTAATATTATTTATTTTTTTGATTGATAATTCTAAAAATTGTACGATTTTTGCACCGAAAATTGTGTTATAAGTGCGCAGCATTTATAATTTTTTTTCATCATTTGTGTTTTTGCCCTCTTATTTCAAAAGTAAGAGGGTTTTTATTTTGTTCTATTTTGCTAAGCCGCATTTATAATATAACTTTGTACATAATCTAAAAAAAAGTAAAAAATATGTCAACTTATGTAGTTGTTGGTCTCCAATACGGCGACGAAGGAAAGGGTAAAATTACTGATGTTTTATCGGCCAAATCAGACTATGTGGTACGTTTCCAAGGCGGCGATAATGCCGGTCACACGGTATATGTGGGAGAGGAGAAGTTTGTGCTTCACCTGCTGCCATCCGGTGTTTTGCAATGCAAAGGCAAATGTATTATTGCTAATGGTGTGGTTGTAAACCCCAAATCATTTATCAGGGAAATAGAGCAGATTGAGAGCAAAGGTCTCAAAACAGATCATGTCTTTATCAGCAGAAGAGCCCATGTCATTATGCCTTATCACATTTTGCTAGATACTTACAGGGAAGAAGAATTTGGTGGGACACAAATTGGAACTACTAAAAAAGGAATTGGGCCATGTTATGAGGACAAAATTGCAAGAGTTGGCATAAGGATGATTGATCTTTTAAATCCTGAAGTGCTGAAAGAAAAAATAGAAAAGAACCTAAAAGTAAAAAATTCACTTTTTGAGAAATATTTTGAAAAGTCGGGTCTGGATGTAGAAGAGATATATCAGGAGTTTTTGGCATTAGGCGAAAAGCTAAAAGATCGTATTGTAGATACAGAACTGGAAATAAACGAAGCTATCCATGAAGGTAAAAATATTCTTTTTGAAGGGGCTCAGGCGCTGATGCTGGATATAGATTTTGGGACTTACCCATATGTGACATCTTCATCGCCATCTACTGGTGGTGTTTGTACAGGTGCCGGCGTTCCGCCAACGGCTTTGCAGAATCTGATTGGCGTTGCAAAAGCTTATACGACTAGAGTAGGTAATGGGCCTTTTCCTACGGAATTGGATGATGAATTAGGGGAAAATATAAGACAGGTTGGTTTTGAGTTCGGTGCTACGACTGGTAGGCCGAGAAGAACGGGCTGGCTTGATTTGGTTTCTCTTAAACACGCTTGTATGATTAACGGAATCAACAATCTTGTAATTACAAAACTCGATGTTCTTACCGGTATTCATCCTTTGAAAATAGCAACCAAATATAAAACCGAAGACGGGAAGATTATCGATTATTTTACATCGTCTACTACCAAGCTTTACAACTACGAACCTATTTATGAAGAATTGGAAGGCTGGGACGAAGATATTACCAATGCCCGTTCTTATGATGAATTACCTCAAAATGCTAAAAAGTATATAGAGTTTATAGAGCATCATTTAGGGATTAATGTATATCTGGTTTCTGTGGGGCCGGAGCGTTCACAAAATATTATCAGAAAAGAACTTTTCTAAATTGTTAAGTTCTCAACCTTATAAAGCCGGATTTTTCCGGCTTTTTTTATGTAATTGAATGTTGTAAATCTATATCGAATCTTTTGGGCTTTGCTCTACAGGTTTTACATGCTCTGTCTGATTCATTTGTTCAACCTGTTTTGGGATAAACATCATGTAGGCAAAATAACCCAACAAAAATAGTACAACGATAATGATGATCGCAATCATTGGTGTTTTGTTGGTTTCGCTGTCTGGTTTTGGAATATCGGATCTCATAATTTTTTTCTTTAGCATGCATCAAAACTGATGCCTTATTGTAAGCGGAATGATGGATGTGGTTTTGTTGTTTTTGATGTTAAAAAATTAAGGGTTGTTTTATTATTTTTATTATTAATTAAAAAATTGCCCCTATATTTGTGGGGTTAATTATTGTAAATAATGAAAATTGAAAAACGCTGGATCGTTTCGTTTATCGTAATCAGTCTTGTTTCTTTAATCGCGCTTTTCTGGCCAGAGCAGATTTCGGTTCCAATTCCAGGAACTTTTTTAAGTGAAGATCATATCGTAGGCGCAGACGTAGCATGGATTCTCTCTTCATCAGGTTTAGTATTATTGATGACGCCTGGTCTTTCGTTTTTTTATGGAGGGATGGTTGGTAAAACCAATGTGATTTCTACCATGCTCCAGAGTTTTATTGCATTGGGTGTAATCAGTATTTTGTGGGTTGTCGTAGGATTTAGTCTGTCTTTTGGAGATTCTTTGGGAATCACGATCAATGGACATCATTATGGCATCATAGGAAACCCGTTTACATATATGTTTTTTAATAATGTAGGTGTTTTCCCGCACAGTCAGTTGGCCTCTACCATACCATTTGTCCTTTTTGCACTGTTCCAGATGAAGTTTGCTGTTATTACCCCGGCGCTGATTACCGGGTCATTTGCAGAGCGTGTGCGGTTTATTTCCTATTTACTTTTTATGGTGCTATTTAGTCTGTTGATATATACACCGCTGTGTCACATGGTATGGCATCCGGATGGTTTGTTGAGTAAATATTTTGGGGTGAAAGACTTTGCCGGAGGTACTGTGGTTCACATGAGTGCGGGCTTTGCAGCGCTAGCCGGTGCTATGATGATTGGAAAGAGGAAAAAAGCTCTGCATGAGCCTGCCAATATTCCATTCGTGATTTTAGGTACTGGGATGCTATGGTTTGGTTGGTTTGGATTTAATGCAGGTTCAGCCTTGGCAGCTAATGCTACGGCGGCTATGGCGTTTGGGACAACTACGGTAGCTTCTGGCACCGCCATGCTTACCTGGATCTTTTTTGACCGCGTAAACGGGCGTAAAGTTTCAGCTATGGGGGCTTGTATTGGGGCGGTAGTTGGCTTGGTAGCCATCACGCCGGCCGCCGGATTTGTGACCGTCCCTCATTCCATTTTTATAGGATTTATTTCATCGATTGTGTCTAACCTAATGTGTCATTGGAAAAGGCTCAAAAAAGTAGATGATACGCTGGATGTGTTTGCATGCCATGGCGTTGGCGGTATCATGGGTATGATTCTGACTGCCATCTTAGCCCAGGGAGAGAATGCCAGTCTGTTGCACGGCGGTTTTGGAGTTTTTGCACACCACATGATGGCATTGGTTCTGGTATCGGCCTTTACATTTTTGGGAAGTATTTTATTGTACAAAGTAACGGATATGATTATTCCACTGCGTGTGGCAGAAGAGTCTGAGAATATAGGGCTGGATCTTTCTCAGCATGATGAAAGCTGCCTTTGATTAAGAATTTGATTTTGTTTTGATATGAAGAAACCTCACTCGCCAATGGCAGTGGGGTTTTTCGTTTTTGGGAGTTATAATGAACCATAATTTTATGCTGTAAATACAATCGTAATCCATCAAAAATTTCTAAATTCGTGTCTTAAAATTTTAAAATGACGAAATTCGGAATTGATGCGGCAAGTTTTTACGTGCCTTCTTTATATTTGGAAATTAAGGATCTTGCAGAAAAAAGAGGGATAGAACCCGCAAAACTGGAGAAAGGTTTAGGGTTGCACAAGATGGCTTTGCCTGATGTGCACGAGGATGCAGCTACCTTTGCAGCAGAAGCTTTACTGAAATTAATAAGGGATTACAGCATCAATCCAAAAGATATTTCAAGGGTTTATCTGGGCACCGAAAGTGCTTTGGACGCGGCAAAACCTACCGCAACCTATGCTGTTCAGATGGTGGAAGAATTGCTAAGTGACGAATTTGGAGAAAGAGGCTTCAAAAACTGCGATGTGGTAGATATGACGTTTGCCTGCGTAGGTGCCGTAGACGCGCTTCATAATTCTTTGGATTTTGTGAGAGCGAATCCAACTAAAAAAGCCATCGTTATTGCCAGTGATTATGCCAAGTATGAGCTAGCTTCTTCTGGGGAATATACCCAAGGCGGGGGCGCTGTGGCATTATTAGTATCGGCCAATCCAAAACTGATTGAGATCGATAACAACTGGGGCGTGGCAACGGAAAGTGTTTTCGATTTTTTCAAGCCGAGAAGAGCATTTCACAAGTCAGATTTAACCTCTGCACCGGAAAATTTCCCGGATAAGATTGAAGTCTTCACAGATGAGCCTGTTTTCGATGGGCAATATTCTAACCAGTGTTATCAGGACAGGATCCGCGAGGCTTATGAGCATTATAAAGAACAGACATTTACTGTTCGGCCCTACGAAAATTGGCGGTATCTTATATTCCATTTGCCTTATGCCTTCCATGGTAAAAGGGTTTTTACCGAAATCTACAGCATAGAGAATTGTCTTGATTTTTCTGATGCCGAGAAACAAAAAGCAGTTGCCAAATCAGAGGGTTACATCAGTTTTATTAATGAAAAAATTGAAAAATCTCAAAGGGCTTCCTCCGAAATTGGGAATATGTACACAGCTTCTATTTTCATGGCCTTGTTATCGGCATTGCAGACATCTTTTGATGAGAACGAAGATCTGTCAGGAAAAGAGATTGGATTTTTAGCCTACGGAAGTGGGTCCAAATCCAAAGTATTTGTAGGCAAAATCTCACCGGAATGGAAATCTGTTGTAGAAAAATGGAATCTCTTCAACAACCTGAAAGATCGATTGTCCATCAACTTTGAAACATATGAGAAACTCCATCGCAAACAATTAGAAAGCTCGGTTAATCCTTCTTATAAAGGGTTTGGATTGACGAGGGTAGAAAAAGAAAGCCCTGTTCTTAAGGGTGCAAGGTATTATTCTTATCAAAAATAATAGATTTTTAGAACTTTAAAAATAAAAAGAAAACGAGCAGAATAATCTGCTCGTTTTCCGTTTGAAAAATCTATAACTAACTAATTCTTAATTGATAAACAATTTTTTGCTCTGGAAGATTTTTGGAGTTACGCCTTCCATCTGCTTAAAAACCCGTATAAAGTAATTGGTATCGGAAAATCCTGTGCTGTAAGCAGCTTCGCTTACCGAGTTTTGTTGGATAAGCAACTCTTTAGCTTTTTTGATTCGTTCCTGAATAATATATTCGTTAGGTGACAAACCAAGTTCCTGTTTGAACATTTTAAAGAAATTGGATTTGCTTACATAAGCCATTTTCGCAATAGCATCTATGGATAATTTCTGATGCAGGTTTTTCTTGATATAATCTGCGACAAAACCAATTCGGGATTTATTTTTGAGCGTGTTTTTCTCTACCAGGTTTCTTGCCTGCGTTTGCATTAGCCTTATCAAAAGCTCTTTAAGAGCAAAATCCGCAATCACATCCTTGAAGGAATGGCTGTCCATAGCCACGCGCATGATGTTGTTGGTGGCAGAAGCCAGCTCCCGGTTGTTCAGTAAGTAAAATTCATTCATAGAGATATTCCAGCTGGAATCATCATCCACTTTGGCATTGTGGTAATTAAGATGATCCAGGGATTCCTGTACAAACTCCGGGCTTAAAGTGAGAGATACACATTGTGTCGCATCCCTGTCAGCATCGGGGAAATCAATAGCCATGGTTTCTCCAGGGGCTACCAACACGCTTTCACCGGGCAGATACTCAAAAAAATCAGTTTTACCTTCCAGCTTCATCCATTTTCTGCCACGCAGCATCCCTGTAAAACCTAGATATTCAAAATGCAATTTCACATTATAAGCACTCTGGTGGGTTTCATAGATGCTGAACTCACAATTATTCAGAGAAAATTTGGTCTGATTTTCAACCAAGCTTTCCAGCTGATGTGCCCTTGTTAGCTGAGGTTTATCAAGTTGAATGGAATTGGCTTTCATGTGCCGTGATTTTATTAATCGTCTTTTCCAAATATAATTAAATTTTTATTAATTATAAATAAAAAGAAATCTTAAGAAAATGATAAAAAATCTTAAAAATAGCATTGTACTATTTTTTTAGACAATTTTGCTACTTCCGCTTTTTGTTTTGGATATATCTTAGCCATATTCAAATGTTAACTAAATATTAATAAAAAAACATACACTATTATGAGCACAACAACAGAACAACAAAATTCGACCACGCTGGCATGGCCACAATTCAAACCAAAATACGACAACTATATTGGGGGCAAATTTGTACCGTCTGCAGGAGGGCAATATTTCGATGTTATTTCACCGGTAAATGGTGAAGTATTCACACAGGCTGCACATTCCAACAAAGAAGATTTGGAAAACGCAGTGAATGCCGCGACAGAAGCTTTCAAAACCTGGAAAGATACCTCACCAACAGAGCGCAGCATTATCTTAAACAAAATTGCTGATAGGATAGAGCAGAACCTGGAATACATCGCTACTGTGGAAACGATTGATAACGGTAAAGCGGTGAGAGAAACTTTGGCTGCAGACATCCCTTTAGCTGTGGATCATTTCAGATATTTTGCATCTGTTATCAGGGCAGAAGAAGGGTCCCACAATGAGCTGGATAAAGATACGGTGTCTTTGATCGTTCACGAGCCACTTGGTGTTATCGCACAAATTATCCCATGGAATTTCCCGATCCTAATGGCCGTTTGGAAACTGGCACCGGCATTGGCAGCAGGGAACTGTGTGGTTCTAAAACCGGCAGAAAGCACACCAATTTCTATTATGGTACTGATGGAACTGATAGGTGATCTTCTTCCTGCAGGTGTTGTCAACATCGTTAATGGTTTTGGGGCAGAATTAGGAAGAGCATTGGTAACCAATCCTAAGGTTAACAAAGCCGCTTTTACAGGTTCTACAGCTACAGGCCGTCTTGTAATGCAGTACGCTACAGAAAATATCATCCCGGTAACATTAGAATTGGGAGGTAAATCGCCTAACGTATTCTTCAATTCTGTGATGGATGCAGATGATGAGTTCCTTGATAAAGCGGTAGAAGGTGCTGTACTTTTCTGCCTTAACCAGGGTGAGATCTGTACTTGTCCTTCCAGGCTATTGGTTCAGGAGGATATTGCAGACCAATTCATTGCCAAAGTGGTAGAAAGAGTGAAGGCTATCAAAACGGGTAACCCATTGGATAAAACTGTGATGATGGGAGCGCAGGCTTCTAAAATCCAAAAAGATAAAATATTGTCTTATATTAAATTAGGTAAAGAAGAAGGTGCCGAAGTTCTTGTAGGTGGTGATGCCAACAACGTTGGCGAAGGTCTTGAGAACGGCTACTACATCCAGCCAACGATCTTCAAAGGGAATAACAAGATGAGAATCTTCCAGGAAGAGATTTTCGGGCCGGTATTGGCATTCACAACTTTCAAAGACGAAGCCGAAGCTTTGGAAATTGCTAACGATACCATCTACGGCCTAGGTGCCGGCGTATGGACAAGGGATGCACACCAGTTGTACCAGATTCCTCGCCATATCGAAGCGGGTAGAGTATGGGTAAACCAATATCACGCTTACCCTGCAGGTGCACCGTTCGGAGGTTACAAACAGTCCGGTATCGGTAGAGAAAACCACAAAATGATGTTGGACCACTACCGTCAGACAAAAAACATGTTGATCTCTTACAACAAAAACAAATTAGGATTTTTCTAAATAGTAGTTGTGTTTTTTTGGGCGTGCCCGTCTGCCCTGGCTTTGGCCGGGGCTACGGTCGGGCTTTTCAGGGCTGCACTTCGTTCCGGTGCTCCATTGCATTGCGCACTTGCTCGTTCCTCGCAACCCTTACAATCCCTCACGCAAAGGTGGTTGGCGTACATTAGGAGAACTTTCCCATAGCTTTGGAATTTATCTGATGCATTGTTTGTTGGATTTTTTGGATGTGGTCGCATGATGATACTTTCATACTCACCTTGGTTAAGGTCAATCAGTTAATAATTTTAAACATCAAATCCAAAATATTATGATTCCAAAAACAATGAAAGCAGCCGTCGTACAAGGTTACGGGCAGCCGCTTAAGATTCAGGAAGTTCCTGTAAAAGTACCAGGAAGGTACGAGGTATTGGTAAAAGTTATCGCATGTGGTGTTTGCCATACAGATCTGCATGCAGTAGATGGCGACTGGCCGGCAAAACCCAAAATGCCACTTATCCCAGGACACGAGGGTGTGGGCATTGTGGTAGCCTGCGGTCCCGAGGCTCAGGTAAAAGAAGGTGATGCAGTGGGCGTTCCTTGGCTTTACTCGGCATGCGGCTGCTGCGATTATTGTATCACAGGCTGGGAAACACTTTGCGAAGCTCAGAAAAACGGTGGCTATAGTGTTGATGGTGGTTTTGCAGAATATGTGATTGCAGATTCCCGGTATGTGGGACATCTTAAATCGGATACCAACTTTCTGGAGATTGCACCTATACTTTGCGCGGGTGTTACTGTGTACAAAGGCCTCAAAGAAACCGAAACCAAACCTGGGGAATGGGTAGCCATTTCCGGAATAGGAGGTTTAGGGCACGTTGCGGTTCAGTACGCCAAAGCGATGGGGATGCACGTTGCAGCGATAGATGTTGCCGATGACAAGTTAGCGCTTGCCAAAAAACTGGGTGCAGACCTGGTGGTCAACGCCAAAGAAACAGACCCTGGGCAATACCTGCACAAGGAAGTAGGTGGTATGCATGGTGCTTTGATAACCGCCGTTTCCCCAATAGCATTTAAGCAGGGGATTGAAGTACTGAGAAGAAAAGGCACCATTGCCCTCAACGGTTTGCCGCCTGGCTCGTTTGAACTGCCTATTTTTGAAACCGTGCTCAAAAGAATTACCGTAAGAGGTTCTATTGTTGGTACACGAAAAGATTTGCAGGAAGCCCTGGATTTTGCGAACGAAGGTTTGGTAAAAGCAACGGTAACTTCAGCAAAATTGGAAGATATCAATGATGTCTTTGACAAAATGAAGAAAGGGCAGATTGACGGCCGCATTGTACTGGACATTGCCGGACAGAATTAATCATCCTTAATTTTAGTATAAACAAAACCCGGCAAAAATTAATTTGCCGGGTTTTTGTTAACTTTAAAAATGAATATTTTTTGATTGCATAAAAGGTTACTTATTGATATTTTAAGTCGCAAAGTATTTGTATGGAATAATAAAGCTTGAATATTTTACGACTTGGAACAGTTTAAGAGAAAAATTGAAGTTACGCTTTTGCGTATAAAATGATAATAATATAAAAGAAAAATAGATGGAAACCAACAATAAAATTTCGCGCCTCTCTGTGACAGAAAAAGCTTTGGAAGTCATCTGGGAGCTTGAAAAGCAACACGGAGACCTGATGTTTTATCAGGCGGGTGGCTGCTGCGAAGGGACACAACCCCAATGTTTTGAAAAAGGTGGATACTTCCCCAGGATGGGAGATGCCATGATTGGCACCATCAACGGGCATGAGTTCTGGATAGACCGCGACCTGTTCGAATACTGGCAATATTCGCATTTCCAATTGGATGTTTTGGATGGCTGGGGACCTGGCGGTTTTTCTCTGGAAACGCCTTTGGGCAAAACCTTCAAGGTTCATTACAGGTTATTTACCCCGGAAGAACTGCAAAATCTGGAACCTGTAAAACGCAGCGAGTAACGAAGGCTAAGCCCATAGCCCCGATGGAAACGGCATCCTTTTTTTTTGCTGCTGGGAGGATCGGCCTCAGGTTTGGAAATGCGGCTGCAAAAAAGATACAGTGGACAGCGGGATTAGCTCCTAAAAAACAAAAGTGCTTTGTCATTGATTCAATTTTGATGCGGCCGAATCTACTATTTTCAGATGATGTCGGTTTTAACGAATTTTGAGACCATCATAGAGGCAAGAATGTTCCCGACAGAGTTGAGGACTGTGGCCAAGGGATCTACCAATGTACCGATAATGATGACCGCCGGCACTACATCTGGCGGGATTTTGTAAACGGAAATCATCAGCATTTCGCCGATATAACCGCCATTGGGGATGCCGCCGGCAACTGCGCTTACAAACACGGTGATGCCCAGTGCCATGATGAGGTTGACAGGCTCGAAGAAGTTCCAGCCCAGCAGTTGGAACGCTACGTAGATCTTGATGATGGATGAGATAGACGACCCGTTTTTGTGGATGGTAGTGCCTATAGGGATAACCACATTGGCAATAGCGGCCGGCACGCCCATTTTTTTGGCAGATTCTATCGCTACGGGCATGGTTGCCAAACTGCTGCAGGTGCTGATGGCTGTTGCCGTGGGAAGAAGGCTGTCCTTCCAAAACGCCTTGACGCCATTCCCACCTTTCCATACGAAGGCATATAAACTGAAAAACAGGATAAAATAAATGCTTCCGGTAATGTAGTACAGACCCAGAGGCTTGGCATAAAAACCGAAGAGCTGTGGCCCGATGGTTCCCACCTGATAGGCGAAATAGGCACCGAGGCCAACAGGAGCTGCCTTCATGATAAGGATGAGAAGTTGTTTCATCACTTCGTTCCCGGAGAGGATAAAGTTTTTGAACAATGTTCCAGTTTCTCCAGATTTCCTAATGGCGATTCCCACGAGAAATGAAAAAACCAATAGTGCCAACATATTTTGCCGTGAGAAAAGGTTGTAAAACTCGCTCACGGTAAAAAATCCTACAATCTGCTCATTGATAGAGGTATTGCCCTGCAAGTTTTTTGAAAGGGTTTGAGTAATGTTTTTGGGTGTTTCTGTTGGGAATAGGTACACCATGATGATACAGAATGTGGCTGAAATCAGGATGAATGACAGGAATGTCAAGACCATTGTTCCAATGATTTTGCCCAGCTGGCTATGCTGCCCAATGCCCGAAATGGCAGAAACAATTGCAAAAAACACAAGTGGAATGACCGTCACAAACAGCAAATTGAGGAAAATGTCACCAACAGGTTTGAGATAATCCACAAAATTCGGCGCAAAAATCCCAACCAGGCTCCCCATGAAAATCCCAATAAGAAGCAGGATAATGTTGCTGTAGTTGTTCCAGAAAGTCGGTTTCATTCTTAAGTTTTGATCAAAGGTAATTAATTCTTAATCACAAAAAAGGGAGGTCAACATAATTGGAGCTTGTTATAAGAATAAAAGTTAGGGCTTTTAATTTCATTTCTTCGGTTGATTCAAAAAATTATTTTACAACTTCTGTCATTAAAATGGAGGTGCAGATTAATTAATTCTTAGATTTAATAAAAAAAACAGCAATGCCAAATTCTCTCTACTTCATATTTTTAATTATCATTATTGCAGGTGGGTATACGCAATATCAGAAAAGCAAGAAGAAATAATTAGGAAAATCGTAAATATCTTTCGTCCCAAATGTTGGATATAATTACGAAATTTGTCTGATGAAAACAGCCGTCCTCATTACCATCGGTGACGAAATCCTCTCGGGGAATACCGTGGATACCAATTCCAATTTTATTGCCACTCAACTCAAAGAAATTGGTATAAAAGTGCTCCGTATCTTTACGATTCCTGACGAAGAACTGGCGATTGCCAAAACTTTGGATAAGGCATTTGCCATGGCAGATGTTGTTTTCACTACCGGCGGATTGGGGCCAACAAAGGATGATATTACCAAAAAAGCTTATGCGGATTTCTTTGATGACCAGTTGGTTTTTTCAGATCAGGTTTATGGGCATTTAAGAACTTATCTCGAAAAAAGAAACCGGCTTTGGATTTTGGAGCATAATAAGGATCAGGCAATGGTATTGTCAAAAGCAACTATTTTCCTCAACTATTTCGGGACAGCGCCTTGTATGATTTTGGAAAAAAATGGAACTTACTGTTTTAGTTTGCCAGGTGTTCCTTATGAGGTCAAACCTTTGGTAAAGGATCAGATTATCCCATTCTTGAAGGAGAAACTGGCATTGGATTCTATTGTCACGAGAATTGTTTCTGTAGTAGATATCCCGGAAAGTATTTTGTCAGAAACCATCGAAGATTGGGAGCTGGCATTGCCTGACCATATTAGTCTCTCTTACCTGCCGATAGGCACTAGGGTCAAGCTGAGACTGACAGCAACGGGCAAATCAAAAGAACTACTGGAAAACGAACTGGAAACCGAGATCACAAAACTGTTTCCATTAATAGGAGATCATATCATTGCTACGCATGAGGATAAAATAGAAAAAATCCTTGGCGAGTTGCTTACCGAAAAAAGTTTAACACTCTCTGTGGCGGAGAGCTGTACCGGTGGCGAGCTCGCTCACCTGATTACTTCTGTGGCCGGGAGTTCTGTTTATTTCCTGGGTAGTGTTGTTACTTATGCCACGCAGAAAAAAATCGAGCTTCTGAATATCAGCCCAAAAACCGTAGAAGAATTCACGGTAGTGAGCGCTGAAGTAGCGCAGGAAATGGCCGCAGGTTGTCAACACTTATTTGGTACTGATATTGCCGTTTCCACAACCGGTGTGGCCGGTCCTGGCAAAGGCGAGGATGGGAAAGACATCGGAACCGTTTTTTATACCATTCGCATTGGTGTGGAGAATGTAACGTCCAAACTATTTTTGCCACATTTGGAACGCCTAGATTTCATGAATTTTGTTTCGCAGAAGATTTTGCAGGATATTGTGTCTTTGCTGGTAAAGAGGTGATTTTTGTCAAAATTGCATAACATTTCACTAAAGTCGCTCATTCATCCAGCTGGTAATGCTTTGCAAAAGTTCATTGGTATGGGCATTAATCCATGATTGTCATTCTCGAAAATCTGCAATCGGGCGGCAATATTGTTTTGGCTTAACGCGTCATACATTTGAAAGGCATTATGAAAATCTACGCGTTCGTCTTTCTGACCATGAATGATGTAGTGTGAACTGCCCTTGTTCTTCATTTGCCCAATCGCCATCACTGGAGATCTTTTGTCCATCTCAAGTTGAGGGTTTTTATCGAAATCGGGAATGAGTTCCTTGTACAATAATTGCATTTCTGGTCGATTCTTTTGGTCTAGATCGGCAATTCCCGAGATGGAAATACAGGTTTTGATAACATCGGTCTGTTTCATCACCACAAAATTGGTCATCACGCCTCTGCTGATTCCCATCATTCCGATTCTTGATGCGTCTGCATTGGGAAGTGTTTTTAAAATATCCAGCAAGCTCAAAACATCATTGACATCTTTCCCGCCAAACTCATCCTTGCCTTGGCTCAGAGAACTTCCCCCGAGTTGCGAACCGATAATGATATAACCTTTTTCAGCAATTTTACCCAAAAAATCGGTCATCATTTGTATGGAAACTGTTCCCATGTCCTGATTTCCACCGCGGTTAAAAATAATTACCGGATATTTACCAGGCATTTTGGGCTGAATCATAAATCCCCGGATTTTCAGCTGATCAAAGGAAGTGTAATTAAAACCAAAAAATTGTAATCCAGCCAAGTAAGCATATTCTTTTTTGATGCTCTTTTCATGGGGATTTCTGTACACTTCATAATCCAAAGGGTTTCTTTCCTCCAGTTGTATCTTGATATTGTTTTGGGCAAAAGTATATTGACATATCAGAAGTATTAATAAGAAGGGAAATTTCATTTTCATGGGTCTAAGCTTTTTTGATAGATTTTTAGCGGATTATGGTTTTGTAATAAAAAATAATAATGTTTTATTTTGCACCCAATAATCTTAAGAATTCTTCTTTTTTGTTTGGTGCCATTGTAATTTGAATACCTGTTGTAAGCTCAACAATATTACCATGAATGCTTCTCACGGCTTCAAGGTTAATGATAAAAGATCGCTGTAATCTGTAAAAAGACTTGGAAACTAAAATTTCTTCCAAAGATTTCAGCGTTACTTGAGTAGAGTATATTTGATCTTTTAATACAAATTTTAGATAGTCGCCCTGTCCTTCAATATAAATAATTTCGTTCAGTAATATTTTGACCAGTTTTCCTTCTGTCTTAATGAAAATACGGTCGTCATTAAGTTGGTGGATTTCCGACTCGGTTTTTAAATTAATAAATACATGGGCTTTATTAACTGCTTTTAAGAATCGATCTAAACGGACAGGTTTTACCAAATAATCAAATACACCAACCTCAAAACTGTCAATAGCAAAATCCCTGAAAGCCGTAATAATAATGAAAAGTGGCGGTTTGTCTAAATTTTTGATAACTTGAATTCCGTTAATTTCGGGCATTTCTATATCGCAAAAAACCAAATCCACCATATTATTTTGTAGAAACAGAATTGCATCCACCGGATGTTGGAAAGTTCCTATGATTTCCAAAAATGGAATTTGTGAAGCAAAATTTTCAGTAATTTCTATTGCTAAAGGTTCATCATCAATAATGATACTTTTTATCTTATTCATATACTAAAGTTCGATGTCAAGCTGTATGGAGAAAGTGTTTTGAGAATCATTTATAACCAAATTATACTTCTCAGGATAAATGAGTTGTAGCCTTTTTTTTAGATTTTCCAAGCCAATGCCTCCAACGGTTTTGGTTTCAATTTTGGGTAAATAATCATTTTCTATTTGAAATGAAAAGCGTTGGTTTTTCAATTCAACCTTAAGATTCAGAAATGCATTTTGTCTATTTTTTAAACCATATTTAAAAGCGTTTTCTATCAGTGAGAATGTTAGCAACGGAGCAATTGCTTTTCCTTCACATTCCTTTTCAGAAGGTAACAGAATCGTAATGTTTTTTTGACGGATGTGCCGCATTTTTTCAAGTTCCACATAGTTGTTAATAAACTCGATTTCCTTTGTTAATGGTACTCGCTCTGCATTCGATTCATAAAGCGTATAACTTATTGTATCAGACAAATTAAGAATAACTGCAGGCATTCCATCGTCTTTTTTCAGACTCAGACTGTATAAATTATTCAACGTGTTGAAGAGAAAATGTGGATTAAGCTGAGATTTCAGGAAATCCTTTTCTATATTGATGTTCTGAATCTGCAATTGGGAATTATGCTCTGCAATTTTTAATGATTTTGAGTATAATTTTGAAATTTCAAATAGTATTTTTACAAAAAAGAATGGTGATAAAAGCGAAATGATAATGATGGTCTGGGAAATCATTCTCGATGGCGAAATAGCTCCCCAAAATGTTTGTTGAGCACTTGCTGTAATCGCTCCTTTTAATTCGCCGGAGTCAATTTCATATCCCAAACTGTGGTACAAAAGTGAAAAACTATATATTGTCCATAGCCAAATCGCCAATAATAAAGGAAAAACAAACAGAAGCCCAATTATTACTGTTTTTATTTTTTGGTTAAAAAGCTTTGGCGCAATAAAATAAAAAAAGAGGTAAAATATGAGCATATTACTTACTGCCATACGGATGGTAAGAATAACGCTGTTGAATGCCTTTAAGCCGTATGCAATTCTGTAACTCAGAAACAGCATCAGAGCAAACCCAATCCACATAAGAAAATGCAGTAGGATTCGCATTTTCCATGTGATTGATTTTTCGAAATCTAAATGAGCTATTTTTGCGGATAATCTATCGGACAAAAAAGGTAAGTTTAACATAATCAAAAATTAAAAAACCTTGCTATAATGATTATGTATCAAAGTTTTGGTAAAAGTATTATAAAATTCTAATAATAATGTTCATCAGATTGATACAATTATGTCCGATAATTGGATAAATAATATTTCCACTAAACTTTCTTAGTACACCGACACTAAAGGAAGATATCACGATCAAATAGGCAATTGTAATGAGATCGAACTTTACTTCATAATCTCGCGTAATGATTGCACCATGAACAACACCAAATAAAACGGTAATGATAATAAATCCCCATCCAAATTTGATTCCTTTCCAGTTCCATTTTGGTGGGAATGCTTTGTCCAGTAGCCAAAATCCGATTCCTCGAAAAGCAATCTCTTCAGTAATACCGGGCATTGTGGCTTGAAATAGGAAGGTTTCCCAATCAAAACTTTTTCCTTTTGGAAAAACAATCATTTTGAAAATGAAATCAAAGAGAAGAAAACAAAGAAAAATAGACATTCCATATATCAATTGTTTTCTAGAATTGGTTTTAAGGGTAAAACCTAGATCTTCGCGATTTTTTTTATTTAATGAAAAAACAATTCCTATCGAAAGAATCAAACTTAGTATTTTCCCAATCCACGCAAAACTAAACGATTGAATTGTAATATAATCTTTGGCTAAACCTTGTAAAGTACAGTCCAATACAAAGTAAAGCAAGAAGTAGAACAAGTACTTTATATTTCGTTTGTAATTGTTAATAATTGCAACGAAGAAGAATGGAAGGATAATGACAATCCATAGAAAAGGTGTTAGTAATGACATAGTATTTATTTTTTGTCAAAACTAAAATCATTACAAAGCAGTTGAAAATTTTACCGATAAGAACCTGCTTTCTACCGATAAGAAAGTAATCGATCGAACGATTAGGTTTTGAAGCAGCCTATGCTCTAAAAACAATCCCTATTTCAAAACCTCATCCAAAAACATGACGGTATGTTGCCAGGCGCGTTTGGCCATTACGTCATTGTAATCCGGTGATTCTGGGCTTGTGAAGGTGTGTTTAGAATTGGCATAGGTAATAATTTGCCAGTCGGTTTTCCCGGTTTTGAGTTCGGTGATGAGGTTGCTAAGGTCTTCCGGTTTTACACTCTCGTCATCCGCAGGGTTTTCTACAAGGACCTTTGTTTGTATGGCGACATTGGGCCTATCTGCCGCTTTGGCCAGTCCGCCGTGGATAGAGACAACTGCGGCAACAGGCAATCCTGCTCTAGCAGCTTCCAGCGCGCCAGTACCTCCAAAACAATAACCAATGATTGCTATTTTATTAGGGTTGGCTCCTTGTTTCTTTAGTTCCTGAAGAGCTAAAGAAATTCTTTGCTGATAGGCTTTATAATCCTGCTTGTAATGGCCGGCAATTTTGGCGGCTTCTGCATTGTCCTTAGGAATGTTGCCTTCCCCATAGATGTCGGCAACAAAGGTGATGTACCCTTGTTTTCCGAGTTCCACTGCGGCGTGTTTAGCTTCGTTGTCAATGCCTTTCCATGCAGGGAGGATAAGGATGCCCGGAAGTCTGTTGCCGGCGTTGTTGGTAACCAAACCATTGAGTTTTTGTTGACCGTCTTTATACGGGACAGGTTTTAGGTTTTGAGCCGTCAGGGTTTGGCTTCCCAAAAAGCATGATAGTATAAAGGTTGATAATTTCATAACAATTTGATTAGACATTGATTTAAGTAAATGTATGGCTATTTTGGTACAAAATCTCAAAAAAGTGCAACAGCATAAAATCAATTGCAATAAAAATAGCTTAATCTGATCCTAGTATTGGTACTAAAACCAAAAGAGTCAATTGAATATTGTTACTTAAAAAAAATGATTAAGCAATCGGCGGCTTTGTTCCATGGTAATACCGAAAATAATATGGGATCCAAACTCCCAAACCCACCAAGATTTTGGCATCTCCGAAACCTTACCTTGCAGACCAAGGGCTGGCACTGTTGAACCGTGGGTAAGCGCCCAGACGGTAGCGCCTGCCGTGGCGCCTTCTTCTATTTTTAGGTTTTTATGTTGGTTGACCAAGGTCACATACACAGCACCAATGATGCTACCCAAGCCATAATGGATCCATCTCATACTCTTAAGGGCCAAATCATTTGTCAGTTCTTTGCCGGTCGTTTGAAAATATACTTCTTTTGCAAGCTCTGCTGGTGGCATGTTCTGAGGATGATGGCTGACATCGGCACCTTTGATCTCCAACTCCTCGGGGCGGGGCGGGAATTCTTTTTCTCCGAGTTTTTGTAATGGTGGTTCTGCCAGGGACTTGATCCATGATGCGAATAAACCTACAGCCAAACCTTTAATTAAGTCTTTTGTTAATATATTCATTGTGGATTTGATTTAAAATTAAAAAGGACAGAAAACTCTGTCCTTTCAGTTGTAATTTATAATACTTCGTCAATATGACCCATGCCAGTTTTTATAGAATTTTTGACATCTTCAAATTTTCCTAATCCTACTTTTTTAATAAGTGATGTGGCAAAGCCTTTCATCTGCTCAAAGGTGATATGCGGTGGCATAGCCAGTGTGTCAGGATTGGTGTAGATGTTCACAAGCACAGGACCTTGATGATCAAAAGCTTGTTGGATTACAGCTTCTGCCTGCTCGGGGTCTTTAAGTTCAAGACCTTTAATATTCATCAGCTCTGCAATTTTTTCAAATGGCGGGTTAATCATATCGGTTTGCCAGTCAACATAACCTTGCACTTCCATTTCCAGCTTTACCATACCCAAAGAACTGTTATTGAAAACAAAAATCTTTACCGGATATTGGTATTGCATGATGACGGCAAGGTCGCCTAAAAGCATAGACAGGCCGCCATCGCCACACATTGCCACAATTTGCCTGCCAGATTTGGCAGCAGCTGCACCAATAGCCATTGGCAAAGCATTAGCCATAGAACCGTGGTTGAAAGATCCTGTTAGGTACCGCGTTCCTTTGGCCCGGATAAAGCGCGCGGCCCATACGGCAGTCATTCCTGTATCTACAGTATACACTGCATTATCGGAGGAGTGGTGGTCGATAAGGGTGGCGATATATTCTGGTTCTATTTTACCTACTTTTCCTTTTTTATTAAAGAACTCTGTAAAATGTTTTTCGTCTTTTCTATAAAGGTCTTTCAATTTTTTAAGGAAGGAAGCATCTGATTTATTTTCGATTTTTGGGAGTAGAGTCGCAGCGGTGTCTTTGATATCCCCGGCATAGCCATAATCCACATGAGCTCTACGACCAATTCTTTCAGGCTTTTCGTCAATCTGAATAATGGTTTTTTTATGTGGGAGAAACTCAGAGTAAGGGAAATCGGTACCCCAAAGGACAAGGACATCGGCATCATTACACGCATCATATCCAGATTTATTACCCAATAGGCCGTTCATTCCCACAGAAAAAGGGCTATCTGCGCGGTCAAAGAATATTTTCCCGCGGAAAGAGTAGGCAATTGGCGCATGTACTTTTTCAGCCAGTGCTTCGATTTCGCTAACGGCATTTTTACAGCCGTGACCGCAATAGAAGGCGATGTTTTTATGGCTGTTGAGGACGCTGGCAAACTCCGCCAGTTCATTTTCGGACGGTCTGTAAATGGGATTGGTATTGAAAGATTTTGAACCGGACAGTACATCTTCGTAATCGGCAGAAGCCACGTCGCCGGGCAATGCCAGCACGGCAACACCTTTTTCATTAACCGCAGTTTGGATGGTACGTTGCACCATAGTGCCAAACATCTTAGGAGTGGTAGCCATAAAAACGGCCTTACTACAGTCTGCAAAAAGCCTTTCTGGATTGGTTTCCTGAAAAAATTCTGTACCAAATTTATCTGTAGCACAGGTGCTGGCTACTGCTATGACGGGATTTCCGGATCGGTTGGCATCATATAAACCGTTGACGAGGTGTACGTGCCCGGGGCCAGAACTTCCCATACAACAGCCAATGCCGTTAAGCTCTGCATCCATAGATGCAGCATAGGCTGCGGTTTCCTCATGCCGAACATGAATCCATTCTATAGTGCCGTCCCTGCGGATGGCATCATTGACAGGGTTAAGGCTGTCGCCGGTAATTGCATAAACTCTTTTTACTCCTGCTTGTTTCAGCATGTCGACCAAATGATCAGATACATTTTTTGCCATTATTTTGTTTTTGGATTAATATTTACTGTTATAAATATACCAAAACAAATTTTATTCCCTGTTAACGATTCTTTACAAATACTTTTAAAAAAATATTTACTATAAATCGAGTCAGAATCCAAAATTGAAAATGATGTTAATTACAAGATTTTAATGCCCTACTTTATTGAGGAAAGCGCAGGTTTATGCGAAATTTTGGCGCTTAAGTATGCTCTTGATTTGAGATGTAGTTCCCGCTAATATTTGGCTTATTTAGTTATTTGATCAATAAAGCCATGCAGTTTTTTCAGTTCTGTCCTCCCTCTGTTTTTTTTATTAAGAAAGCAAGTTGCAACAATTACCATTCTTAAATCAGGGATTATGCAGATCATTTGTCCGCCATATCCAATGGCTGCAAAAACCTGATGCCCGTTTGTTGTTCTTCGCCACCAATAATATCCATATCCATTGGCATTGGGCAAAACATCCCACGAATCGAGTTTTACTTGTTCCGCAGTAGATTCTTCGATCCATTTTTCTGAAACGATTTTCTTATTACCATACTTTCCTTTGTTAAGAACTAATTTTCCGATTTTCAACATATCATTCGGTTTGAGTAACAATTCAGAACCGGCCAAATTTCGATTCAAGGTATCGGCAAACCAATTTTCAATGCTGATGTTAAGAGGTTGAAAAAGATTCTTAGCCGCAAATTCTTGCAAACTTGCATTAACCATTTTAGAAAGGGCAGCGCCAAAAACTTGAGTTTCACCGGTGCTATAATTAAATTGGTCACCGGGATATTCCTCAAACGGTAAATCCAAAACAAATCTTACAGGATCTGAGGAATAAAATTGTGCGGAGGCAATTTCCCCACCATTTTCTTTCCATTTAAAACCACCACGCATGGTGAACAGATGTCTAAGCGTTACTTTTTTTCGAATAGAATCAAGTTGTCTTTTACCCTCGATATCATATGTGTTTTTGAACTGAGTTCTTGAAACATCATATTCGGGTAAAATTTGCAAAACAGGCGTATCCAGATCAGAAAGTAACCCCTTGTCTTTAGCTATTCCCGCTAAAAGTGAGGTAATGCTTTTTGTAACAGATTTTATATCAAATGTAGAATCTTTAGTAGCACCGTGAAAATATTGTTCATACACAGTTTTATCATTTTGTGAAACTATAAATGACCCAATAGAGGGAATAGAATCATTCAATTTTTTGGTGAGCTGTTCAGAAAATGCTGTAGAAAATTTTTGGCTTTGTGATTTAATATTTACAGACAAAAAAATGATTAGGAATAATGATATAGTAGGGGTTCTTAATTTGGAATTCATAGGTTGTATTTATATGTTACTGGCTTGCAGATAACACCCAAATATAAATAATAATAAACTAAATGCCATCCCTTTTAATGTGTTATAGCATATCATCTTTACCCTAACTTATATTATTATCCTTTCGAATTCTAGTTTTGCGGAGAATATCTGATGTTTTGCACTGATTTTCAGTTGTATATCATTTTTTTTGCTCAGTTGGTCGGAGATCCAAAGTCCCAGTCCAAAACCTTCTTTGTGATAGGAGTTCCGATGAAACTGACCTTTTAGGTTTTCTGGGTTTTCTATGGTTTGGTTAGTCAAATTAGAAACTTCGAGCCCGATTTTTTCTCGCTGAAAAATATGGATGTTGATCACAGAATCATCATTGCCATACTTTATAGCATTGGAAATTAGATTATTAATAATCACCTCTAGCTGGTTACGGTCTGCGACAATCTTTAACTGTTCGTCTACTGGCTGCAAATGAATTTTGAATTTCTGATTTTTAAGAAGCAGTGGATTAGCAAAACCTTCCGTCAATTGCAAAACCAAATCGGGGAGGTCTATTGGGGATTTATTGATATATAAATTTCCCGATTCTATTTTGCTCATCCACAGAAAATTATTAACTAAATCTTTCATACGGTTAACTTCCTGTTCCTGATGATAGAGTAGTTGCTTGGTATTTGCATCCAGAGAATTATACTTGAAGATCTGTAATTCTGTAAGCATATTGCTAATGGGTGTCCGTAGTTCGTGCGACGCCATTGTAAAAAAGGCCGTCTGTTGTTTTGCCTGATCATCGATCCGCATCAACATTCTGTTTAGCGCATCTGTAAGCTGATAGAACTCATCTTTGGATGGAGGTTTAGAAAGTAATGTAATATGTTCTAAATCAACACTGTTGGCGTTATTGATGATTCGTAGTAGTGGTTTCAGGAAAAAGCCTGAGAGTAAATAACCTCCTGCAAATGACACTAGAAAAGCAATAGGAAGGTAGATGTAAAGAAGACTTTTCAACTGCTGAATTGCAGAATAATAATGCTCTGCAGATAGTGCAAAATCTAAAGAAATAGTTCCACCATTTTCTGGGTTCTTTTTCACAGATAGCAATTGCCATTTTTGTCGATCTGAAACATCTCTTGGAAGATTATCAAACAGTTGGGTTTTGTTGGCATCATTGTCATAAATAATTCTGAAATATTCTCCGGTTTTAGGTAAAGGAATAGTTATGGGATCTATATCGGTTTTTTGAAGAATGTTGTTGGCAGATGATTTCAACTGAAGCGAAAAACTTCTATCAAGCTCTGCTTTTGCGTTTTTGTAAAGCGAATACGCAATAAAACTGACACAGATGAAAAGTAACGAGTTGAACAATAGTCCGAAACGAAACTTGAGGCTTTGATAAAACGGGGATGTCAACTTACCTTCCATTCTATTGCTTATCACCTTTTAACATATAACCGGCACCAATAACCGTTTTGATCATCTGATGGTCAAATCCTTTATCAATTTTCTTTCTCAGCTGATGCATATAGACTTCTACAATGTTGCTTTCTGGATCAAAGCTCATATTCCAGGCATTTTCCAGTAGCTGGTTTTTGGTAAGCACAAGATTTGCATTTCTGGCCAGATATTCCAGTAGTATGAATTCTTTGGAGGTAAGTTCAATATTCTTATCATCCCTTTTCACTTTCCTCGCAGGAATATCGATTTCCAAATCTTCAATTTTGATTTTTTGTTGACCGGATTGGTTAGATAATCGGCTTACAGTTCTAATTCTTGCCAACAGTTCGTCCCATTCAAATGGTTTTCTAATATAGTCTACAGCCCCTAAATCTAGTCCCTGTACCACTTGTTTGGAATCTGCAATGGCACTAATAATAATGACAGGCGTTTCGGAACCAAAGGTTCTAAGGTTTTTAAGAAAATCAAAACCATTGATTCCTGGCAGCATCAAGTCGAGTAGGATCAGGTCAAAATCATGTTTTATCGCCATTTCCAAAGCCTCGGAACCATCATTGCACACCTCTGCAATGTAACCCGACTGCGAAAGCCCCTGCTGAATAAACCCTGCAAGTTTTTTCTCGTCTTCCACTATTAATATTTTCATAATCAGCGAATTTTATATACAGTACTGTCTATTTTGATGTCAGTCATCCGGACTGTCGGAAACTGCAAGGTGTTAACAATTCCCTCTTTGGTATTCCGTTCCAAAACTTTGACTTCCACCCAATGTGCCTTCATCAATAATGGGGTTAGGCTAATGCGTTCTTCTGGGCCAAGCATCACTGTTTTTTGTCCAATTATAAAGCCCGTGATTAGATTATCTTTATTTTTTATAAAACCAGAAAGCTGACCTTTGATGATGGTTTCTCGCCCAGGACTGGGGTTTGGGGGCATTATTTTTCTGGCATCAAAAGAACTTTTGTCATCTTTTGATGAGATAGAAATCAATTCATAATGATCAGGGTGTATGGCAGCTTTCACATTAATCACTTCATTTTTTTTCGCGATATCCAGGATGTATTTTGCGAGATGGGGTGGAAAATGAATGGCCACCTCTCTGTTGTTGTAATTCAAAACAATTTTATCAATATCGCCGTCGGGATTGCTTTCGTAGGCTTTTACCTCGCCCCTAAGCAAGGTTGATTTTTCTTTTTCAGGATGCAGATGAGGTGGAGCAGGTGGTTGCTTTTCACATCCAAAAAGGATGAAAGTCACAAAAAAAATAGAAATTATTTTCAATAAGTTATATGTCCTAAGTTTGAAAACCATTGCTTTATATCAAAAAACCTGAGCAAATTACTAAAATCTGCCCAAGTTTCTTTTAATTCAATCAATTTTTAAAGTGAATAATCTTTGCCATTTACGCTAATCGTTCTGGCGTGCACAATATTGTATTTTTTCTCGGCTACTTCACCGGCATTTTCTACCTTTTTGAAACCTGTGAAAGATATTTTTGTGCCATTTACTAATGATGATCCCAACTGTTGGTAGATATGGGGTGGCATTTTTAGTATGGTATTACCCACAAACAGGCCTACTACAGCATCGCCTTCTTTGTTTCTCTGAAGGTTGGTAATGGTTCCGCTATCACTTACCGATATTTCCTGTGATGGCGTAGGTAAGATCGTTGTTGGCAAATCTTCAATGGTTTTTCCGTTAGCCGTAATACTGTTTAGTCGGAATAATTTTTCGCCGTTTGGTGCAACATCGGCAACACCTTTTACACTGACGTTGTTACCTTGTTTAGCTAATGTTGTAATTTGGTTTCCCAAATGAGGAGGGAATTTTATCAATATAGATTCTCCCTTCGTGGCAAGATAGAAACCATCATATACAAAATCGTCATTCACCGCCATTTTGGAAACAGTTCCTGATACGGTAGTGATTTCTTTCAAAATGTCAGGTCTGGGTCTTTCTATTACGTGACGGTGATCTAACTGATGCACTGGGGGTTGGGCATTGGTGAATTCGGTTGCCATTAAAAATCCCACAATAACTATTTTACCTGAGTTTAAAATCTTGTTTTTCATTTCTTTAAAATTTAGATGATACATTTTGTTTATTTTTATGATACAAATGTATGTGACCTCTATTAGGATGAAATGAGGATGAAATTAATTTTTTTTAATGTCAGTAATTTTGAAAAGTGAGATAGTTGTTAGCGTATTTTTTATTCAGGTATTTTATTCGGATCATGGAGAAGCGGAAATTAAAGAAGGCATTCGAAAGGGCTTTATTCCATGAAAAATCAAGGATAAGAGTAGCATTTGCCAAAAATGATGTGTTCTTGAATGAAAATTAATTTCTCCTCTTAAAATTTGATTGGGCAAAAAAAACATAGGAACTGAGCTCGGCAACGTCTAAGCCATGATCAACAAATGGTCTTATTTTATAACACCAGCTTAAACTAAGTTTCCACCGAAAGAAAGCGAATTTTGATTAATTTTGGATTTAATGCTCAAGACATAAAATCTGGATTTAATTTCAGGTCATTCAAATCCAGTTGCAGTTCTGCCTTGCGGATCTCTTCGTCATCATAATATTTCTCCTTTCTCATTTGGAAAATATCAATACGCTGCTTTTCAAACACTTCCTTTAAAATTTTTTCGTAGCTGTCAATTTCATGCGTTGTACAGTCCTTACATTCTAGAAAATCAAGCTGGTTTTCTGTATTTTCGAGTTCGGTTCCAATCTGGCTATAATAGTTTTTCAGCAGGTTACTTTTTGCAAGTTCATCTTTATACTTGGTAGAAATTAGATGAATAGCCAGCCTGTTAAGCCGTATCTGGATCTGAGCTTCCTGTTGTTCCAATGGCAAAACCTGATCCATAGATGGCATATCCAGTCTCTTCACCAAAAATGGAAGACTGAGCCCTTGAACTACCAATGTTATAAAAATAACGACAAAGGTAATTAACAAAATAAGATTCCTGTGCGGAAATGGTGAACCGTCCGGCAAAAGATATGGTATAGACAAGGCTGTAGCAAGAGAGACCACACCGCGCATCCCTGCCCAGCCAATAATTAGCGGACCCTTCCAACCTGGTGACTGTTCTTTTCTAACCGAGCGAAAAAGCCATCTTGGGATAAAAGCCGCGGGGTAAACCCACAAAAACCGAATAAGTATTACCGCAATGCTGATAATGACACCGTATTTGATGCCTTGTATTAGTGATGATTCTTCTAATTTGTGAATGATTGAGGGTAAGGATAGGCCAATTAGAATAAAAACCATCGCATTCATTACAAATATAACCGTGGTCCACACCCCGAGCATATTAAGGCGCGTGTTGCCATTTCTGAAAACTTCGTGAGAGCGGTATGATATAAAGAGCCCACCACTTACCACAGCCATAACGCCAGAAAAATGAAACTGCTCTGCTCCCAAGTACAAAATATAAGGTGTCATAATTGTGAGTGCCGCATCTATTGCAGATGTAGTTGGTAAATAGCGGTGTATAAGGTAAATGAGACCTGCACCAATTAATCCAACAACCACCCCCATACCAGCGACCAGAAAAAACTGACCAACGGCTTGATTAAGAGAAAATCCACCGGTGATAATAGCTGCAAGCGCAAAACGGAATACAATTAATGAAGATGCATCATTAACAAGGCTCTCCCCTTCCAGAATGCTCAAGATACGTTTTGGAATTGGTAGACCTTTCAAAACCGAAGTGGCTGCAACCGCGTCTGGCGGAGAAATAATCCCACCCAGCAAAAAGCCAAGTGCTAAAGTAAAACCGGGGATCAAAGCCTGTGTGAGATAGGCGACAATTAGAGAAGTAGCGAAAACCAACCCAAAAGCCAGCAAAGCAATGGGGCGTTTCCATTTCCAGAAGTCATTCCATGATGTGTACCATGCAGCTTCGTAGAGTAATGGCGGTAAAAATATCAAAAAGACCAGTTCCGGATCCAGTTCAATTTCGGGTATGCCCGGCAGCAAGCTGATAAGAAGCCCTGCAACAACCAAAAAAATGGGATAAGCAACTTTAATTTTGTTCGCCAGCATTACCATTATAAAAACAGAAAACAGTAGTGCAAGGATTAGTAGTAAATTATGGTGCATCGCTATTGAATCATTAAAATTAACATTGTAAAAATATCATTATGAAAATAAAAATCCTAGTAATATAATACTTTAATAAAAATTAAAAAATAGCATATGTCTTATAAACTGATAATAATGTAAAATACAACGACTATTTTGTAACAAAAAGAAAAATTAAAAGACGTATAGACTATTATATTCAATCTAAAATGAAAAAGATTTCTCTCAGTGCGTTGGTACTTACTTCGGTATTTAACATAGCATTCGCACAGACAAAACAAGCCGCTCTGGAACTTAATTATATGGATACATCCGTACGCCCACAAGACGATTTTTACAATTACGTCAACGGAACATGGATGAAAACTGCAAAAATCCCTGCTGACAAACCCAGTTGGGGATCCTTCACTCAATTAAGAGAAACTACGGACAACAATTCTCTAAAACTTCTGGACAACATCCTGAAAGAAAAATTTGCTACCGGTTCCGAAGGGCAAAAAATACAGGCGCTCTATGAGACTTACATGGATATGAGCAAACGTAACGCAGATGGTCTAAGTCCTATAAAAGCTGATCTTGCCAAGATTGATGCCATCAAAAATACCAAAGACTTGCAAAAGTATCTTACCGAAGCAACCAAAAGAGGAGAAAATGCTTTCTATGGTTGGGGTGTAGATGGAGATCTCAAGAACTCTAAGATGAATGCCGTTTACCTAGGTGACGCTACATTTGGTTTAGGAAGAGATTATTACCAAAAAGAATCAGCGAAAAATACAGAAACCATTGCTGAATATAAAAAGTATGTTGCACAAATTCTAAAAGAAATTGGCTATAGCAATGCAGACGCTGCTGCGGCTAAAATAGTAGATTTTGAAAAGGCTATGGCTAAGACATTGCTTACCAATGAGCAAATACGTGATGCCAACCTGCAGTACAATCCCAAAACATTGCCCGAGCTTAAAACTCTTGTAAAAAGTGTAGATCTTCCCAAATATCTCGCAGAAGCAGGTGTAAAAACAGATAAAGTAATTATTGGGGAACTTAATTATTACAAACATCTGGATACTTTTCTTAAAGAGAATAACATCCCAGTTATCAAGGATTATCTTAAATTCCATTTGACATCCGGCAGCGCAGGTTATCTCAACCAAAAACTAGATGACCTCAAATTTGATTTTTACAGCAAATATTTGCAGGGGCAACAAGAGCAGCGCGCACTCAACAAAAGAGCTTTGTCATTAATCAATGGTGTATTGGGAGAAGCCTTTGGGAAAGTCTATGTAGAAAAATATTTTACACCCGAAGCTAAGGCTCAAATGCTAACTTATATCGATTATCTTAAGAAAAGTTTTGCCGTACACATAAACAACTTGGGCTGGATGTCTGATACCACCAAGGAAAAGGCGCTGGAAAAGCTACATAAATTCACAGTAAAAATTGCTTATCCAGACAAATGGAAAGATTACTCTAAGCTAACACTTAAGTCTGATAATGACGGTGGAACACTATACTCGAACCTTCAGAATGTAGAAAGCTGGCAATACAGCAAAGAACTGGAAAAAGTAGGTAAGCCTGTAGACAAAACAGAATGGGGTATGTCACCACAAACTGTGAATGCTTATTATAATCCTGTAAACAACGAGATTGTTTTCCCGGCTGCCATCCTGCAACCGCCATTCTTCAATCCAGATGCAGATGCTGCAGTTAATTTTGGGGGCATTGGGGCGGTAATAGGTCATGAGATGACTCATGGTTTTGATGACAGTGGTGCTCAGTTTGACGGAGATGGCAACCTTAAAGACTGGTGGACAGCAGATGATAAGGCTAATTTTGAGAAAGCAACAAAAAGTTTGGCTTCGCAATATGACAAGTACGAACCAGCAAAAGATGTACATGTGAACGGCACCTTTACCAATGGTGAAAATATTGCCGATCTTGGTGGTGTTAACATCGCTTATGATGCGTTGCAAATGTATCTTAAGGATAAGGGTAATCCTGGAAAAATTGACGGTTATTCACCGGATCAGCGTTTCTTCCTTAGCTGGGCAACAGTTTGGAGAACTTTATCCACAGAAAAATATCTTACCAACCAGGTTAAAACAGACCCACACTCACCAGGCTTTTTCAGAAGCTTTGGCCCTCTTGTAAACACCGATGCTTTCTACAAGGCGTTTGATGTAAAAGAAGGTGATAAACTCTATAAAAAACCAGAAGAAAGAGTAAAAATCTGGTAACATTTAACAAAACGAAAAAAGCTCAGTTTTTACTGGGCTTTTTTTTGTGCTCTGTATATCAAATTATTAATCAAGAGAATTGATCAAAACGATATAACGATAGGCAAAAATTGCCTTTTGCAATTTCGTTAATTTAGTAAAATCTTTTTTGCTGTATTTAGGAAGAACAGCTTTGTTAACTTTATTGAGTAGTCTGAAAAAAGCCTTTTTCATATTGATTTTTTGATCGAAAAATTACAATTATCAAGCCGTTTTATGATTTGAAATCCCCTTTACAGCATCATAACACCTTCTATCTTACCCACTTTTTGGTAGATATCCACAACCTGATCCGCATCCAATACAAAACAGTTGATAGAAACCGATGTATATTTCCCATTAGAACTTTCACGGTTGGATAGGGTATATTTGAATCCATCAAAAACTTTGAGGATTTCTGTAATTTTCCCCGAATCGCTTGTGATAATAAACTTAAATAAATACTCTTCTGGGAAGTTGTGCTGTTGTTCCAGTTTTTCTTTTAGAGATATGTAGAATTCTTCTGGATTTGCATGATTGCTTTCAATGATATTTGCCATAATGGGTAGTATAAAAAAAATCTCCGCAAAAGTACGGAGATCAAATATAATAATATTTTTTCTTTAAGAAGGATTTTCTGCTGTAGCGGTCTGCGGCAATGGCACATCATCCGGCGCAGCTTCTAGTGCTTTATCTAATGAAAATAGAGATTCATCTGTAGCTCTGTCTCCACCGGCAATTTTCAGTTTATCAATCAGTTCAAGAGCCAATTTCTCTTCCTCAATCTGTTCTTTGACAAACCATTGCATAAAATTCCAAGTAGCCCAGTCTTTTTCCTGCAAAGCTAAATCTACCAAGTTGTAAATTGACGTGGTGTTATCTACCTCGTGTTGAAAAACCTTATTAAAACAATCTGTTAGATTTTTTGGATCTTCTGGTGGTGCAGGGATAGCTTCAACTTTGGCCTCGCCTCCTCGGTCAAGGATGTATCTCATGAATTTGATCATGTGATTTCGTTCTTCTTGCGAGTGTCTATACAAAAAATTGGCAATACCGCCATAGCCTTTTACATCTGCCCAACATCCGTAAGAAAGGAAAATCTGAGATGCGTGGCCTTCTTTAGTCATTTGTTTAATCAATGCAGTTTGAATTGCAGGTGAAAGTCTGTTTGTGTTCATAATATAGATGATTATTTAATTCTTACTAATCATAGTTAATACCTCAATATGAGTAATTGACTATTTAAATTACTTAAATGACAAATATTGAGCCATATCAAATTTTGGTATTCATGGCTAAAATCTTTCTCAATCAACTTTAATGATTGGTATACGCCGCGGTATTTGGCGATAGATCAAGGCACTATTGCCCCAATGATTGAGAATTACCGTACAGGTTTGCTTTGGAATCTTTTTATGAATGCACCGGAAATCAAGAATGGTCTTAGCAAGATTGGATTCCATTCCCAAAAACATCACATAGATTAGCAAAAAGTATTATCTTAGGCTCAGAAAATTATTGTCTCATTTTGATGTAATAATGTCTGATTTTTTATTCACTTTTAATAATAAGATTAAAATGACTTTTAAATTAAAATATTTCCCGCTATTTTTTGTTGGTTTATCAGGATTGATCAATGCGCAAGAGATCAAATCTGAATTCCGTAAGGAAATCAAAATTCAGAAAAATATCAAGTATATTCTCGATTTGCCACAAAACCATAAAGACAAAATCCCGTTGATCGTTTTTTTGCATGGTTCTGGTGAGCGAGGCAATAATTTGGAAATCGTTAAGGCACACAGCCCGTTTACCTACAAAAACCTAATGCAAGAACACGTTGCCATACTGGCTCCACAATGCCCCGAAAATACATGGTGGGATACCGATGCCATTTATTTCTTGATTAAGGATATTTCGGAAAAATATAAAATTGATAAAGATCGAATCTATCTTACAGGACTCTCAATGGGTGGCTGGGGAGCCCTGAAGCTTGCCGGTGAACATCCCGAGATGTTTGCGGCTGTTGCGGCAGTTTGCGCACCTACAGATCGGGTAATGCTAGCTAATATTGATCAATACAAGAATTTAAATATCAAGTTGTTCCAAGGTGGTATGGATGATATTGTGCTGCCGGAAAACGCTTTTAATTTTTATCAAAAACTACATCCCATCAATCCGAAAGCAGAGCTGGTTATTTTCCCCAATGATAATCATAATTCGTGGGACTCTACCTACTCCGATCCTAAGCTATGGAGCTGGATGTTTTCTCAACAATTAAATAAAAAAATTAAATAATGAAGAAGTTTGTAATATTGGCTGCTTTGGCTTTGTCGCCTTATTTTTTAGCGCAGCAGATTGTCACCCAGCCGGTTCAGTCTTTCCAGTCAGAAGCCTATCAGTCGAAGAAAAAAGCCTTTGTAGATAACCTTATCTCAAAAATGACGCTGGACGAGAAAATTGGTCAGCTTAACCTCCCATCTTCGGGAGATTTTACCACCGGACAGGCACAGAGTTCAGATATTGGGAAAAAGATAGAGCAAGGGCTTGTAGGAGGCTTATTTAACATCAAAGGTGTCAACAAGATCCGCGATGTACAAAAGGTGGCAGTAGAAAAGAGCCGCTTGAAGATCCCAATGATTTTTGGGATGGATGTCATCCATGGTTATGAGACTACATTTCCTATTCCACTAGGATTGGCTTCCTCATGGGATATGGATATGATCCAGAGGTCAGCACAAATTGCAGCACAGGAATCTACTGCAGATGGTATCAATTGGACTTTTTCCCCAATGGTGGATATTTCCAGGGAGCCAAGATGGGGAAGGGTCTCCGAAGGTTCGGGTGAAGATCCTTACTTTGGAAGTAGGATTGCCAAAGCGATGGTTTATGGATATCAGGGCAATGACCTTTCCAAAAACAATACAATGCTGGCTTGCGTGAAGCATTTTGCACTCTATGGTGCGCCAGAAGGTGGTCGCGATTATAATACTGTGGATATGAGTAGAGTACAGATGTATAACACTTATTTTCCACCTTACAAAGCAGCAGTAGATGCTGGTGCAGGCTCGTTAATGGCTTCTTTTAATGAGGTAGATGGTATCCCGGCAACCGGCAACCGTTGGCTGATGACCGACGTACTGAGAAATCAATGGAAATTTAATGGTTTTGTGGTAACGGATTATACGGGCATCAACGAAATGATTGACCACGGAATGGGCGATCTTCAGCAGGTTTCTGCGTTGGCAATGAATGCCGGAATCGATATGGATATGGTAGGGGAAGGCTTCCTGAAAACACTCAAAAAATCAATCTCCGAAGGAAAAGTAAAGGAGCAAACAGTAACTGATGCTGCCAGAAGAATACTGGAAGCCAAGTATGACTTGGGGCTTTTTGATGATCCTTATAAATATACAGATTCCAAAAGATCACAGAAAGAGGTATTCAGTCCAAAACACCTGGAAGCTGCCAGAACTATTGCTTCCAATTCTATGGTTCTGATGAAAAATGATAAGCAAATCCTGCCACTAAAAAAATCAGGAACCGTAGCCGTCATCGGGCCATTAGCAGACAACGCTATGAACATGACCGGTACTTGGAGTGTTGCGGCGAAACACGCCAATTCCATTTCATTATTGCGAGGCCTGAAGGAAACGCTTGGCAAAGATGTTAATTTTGTGTTTGCAAAAGGAAGCAATATTTATGAATCGGAAAAAATGGAAGAGCGTGCATCAATGTTTGGGAAGATCTCAGGCAGAGATAGCAGACCAGCAGAGCAGATCAGAAAAGAAGCTGTTGATATGGCCGCCAAAGCCGATGTGATTGTTTTGGCCATCGGTGAAAGTGCCGAGATGAGTGGCGAATCCAGTTCAAGAACAGATATTACAATTCCGGAAACGCAAAAACAATTATTAAGGGAACTTAAAAAGACGGGAAAACCAATTGTTCTCGTTCTGTTCACGGGGCGACCATTGGTTTTGGCAGAAGAATCCCAGTTGGCAGATGCCATCCTGAATGTTTGGTTCCCGGGCAGTATGGCCGGGTATGCCATTTCAGACGTACTGTATGGCAAAGTCAATCCTTCTGCCAAATTGCCTATGACCTTCCCGAAAAGTGTAGGGCAGATTCCGATTTATTACAATGCTAAAAATACAGGAAGACCGCTTAGTAATGAAAGTACCGAGAAATGCCAATTTGATAAATTTAGATCCAATTATTTGGATGAATGCAATACGCCACTTTATCCTTTTGGATTTGGATTGAGTTATAGTAATTTTGGATACTCCGATGTTTCTGTTTCCAATGCAAAACCAGCCGGAAATACAACCGTGGAAGCTTCCGTAACTTTATCGAATAACAGCCAATATGACGGTGCCGAGGTGGTTCAGTTGTATATCAGAGATTTGGTAGGAAGCATTACCAGACCGGTAAAGGAGCTGAAGGGTTTCCAGAAAGTGTATCTCAAAGCTGGTGAAAGTAAAAAAGTAACATTCAACATCACGCCGGAAGATCTTAAATTCTTTAATAATGATTTAAAATACGATTGGGAAGCCGGTGATTTTGATATTATGATTGGAACCAATTCCCATGATGTCAAAACAACAAGGATAACCTGGAGCAAATAACCATGTTTATCTATCAAAAAAGCCTTTCAGGATTATCTGAAAGGCTTTTGTTGCTTTTAA
>NZ_JBWEYV010000008.1:0-127247 GCF_056329745.1 Epilithonimonas sp.
TTTTTCTAAAAAAAACAAAAAAAATCGGAAGAAAAAATCTTCCGACCATGACTAGGTTTTGCCGGACTTTTTTCTTGAAAACTATCTTTTATTTGAAAAATAGTGGGTAAACAAAATGATTTTCTACACAAGAATTACTTTATTCTTCCGTTCTTTAGATTAATTGTTATTTTTGCTTACCAAGCTATTTTATAATCAACGTCGAAAAAAAAATACAACATTGAAAAACTATATTCTTTTATTTCTTCTTCTTTTGCCGGTTGCGGCTTTTTCTCAAATTAATCTAAAAGTCTTGGACGAAGACGGGAAACCGGTTTCCCAAGCAGAGGTGACTTATAACAGCCAAACTTATCAAACCGATAAAAATGGTTTTATTAAAATCCCATTGGCTGATGTGGAGCAGGAGCTGAAAGTGCAAAAAGAGAACTACAAAGGTTTCTCAAAAGTCATCAAAACCAGCCCAAAATCACAATCTGTGAATGTACTTTTTTTACCGACAGTTAAAGAAAATGAGATCAAAGAGGTGGTTTTCCAGAAGAGGGCAAAATTCAAAACCAATGATATTACATCCGTAGAGATTTCCCCAAAAGAAGCGCAGGCTGTGGCGTCGCTTGGTGGTGGTGTAGAAACATTGCTAAAGAGTCTGCCGTCGGTTAATTCCAATGCAGAACTCAGTTCACAATACATGGTGCGCGGTGGCAGTTATGATGAAAATTTAATTTATATCAATGATATAGAGCTTTATAGGCCATTTCTGGTGCGCAACTCTTTGCAGGAAGGGATGAGTATAATTAATCCCGATATGGTTTCCACAATTAATTTTTCTGCGGGAGGTTTTGAACCACGTTATGGCGACAAAATGTCTTCTGCCCTTAATATCTATTACCGCCAGCCGGAGAAATTTGAACTTTCGGGTGAGGCTAGTTTGATTGGCGGGCGTTTGTCCACGGGATTTGCTTCTAAAGATAAAAAGTTCACGGGACTTATCTCCGGGCGTTATAGAAACACCAATCTTGTTCTTAACACATTGAATGAGGATACCGATTTTAATCCAAGATATTTTGACCTTCAGTCACACCTTAATTATCAATTTAATGATAAATGGTCTTTGTCATTCCTCGGATATTTGGCCAAGAACGATTACGAGATGGTTCCTAAAAAGAAAGAAGTGGATTTTGGTTCCCTTTTGCAACCACTTCGTCTGACAGTTTTTTACAATGGCCAGGAGGATGACCAGTACAAAAATATGATGGGAACGGTAAGTGTCAACTTCAAACCGAACAAAAAATGGCAATTGACGCTGGACAATTTTGCTTATCAAAACAGGGAAAGAGAATATTATTCCATCGCTTCGGGTTATATTCTCGAAGCTTTTGATGAAGATGGCAATCCTACAGCAGGTTACGATGCCGGCGGACAGATTGATCATGCCAGGAATGATTTATTAGTAAGGGTGGTTGGCTCGCAGCTCCGCACTAAATTTTCCCCGGATGTTAATACCGACATAGAAGTAGGTGTCAAGTTTGAAAGGGAAACCATCAAGGATTTTACAAATGAATGGCAGTTTGTAGATTCTATTGGTTACAGCAATCCAAGGGATTTTGTGATCCCGGGACAGTTGGATACGTCTTCGCTTAATCTCAATTATTATATTGCCGGGCAAAACAATATTACACCTACAAGAATATCAGCTTATGCCCAGTTTTCGAAAAAATTCTATTGGGGCGATAACCGTATTTTTGTCAATGGCGGAGCCAGGGTACAGAACTGGAGTTACAATAAGCAAACACTTTTCAGCCCTAGAGCGCAAATTGCCATCAAGCCAAACTGGGACATGGACATGCTTTTCCGTATTGCAGGTGGTGTATATTACCAGGCACCATTCTACAAAGAAATTAAGGATCTGACGGGTGCCTTTAATCCTGATATCAAGGCGCAAAAGTCTTATCAGATTATCATTGCCAATGATTACGAATTTCAGATTGGAGATTCCCAGCGCAAACCATTTAAGCTCACCACTGAGGCTTATTACAAAAAAATGGAAAACTTGATCCCATATTATGTAGATAATGTGAGGACACGTTATTCTGGAAAAAATAATGCAGAAGGCTATGCTTACGGTATCGATGCCCGTTTGTTTGGCCAATTTGTTCCCGGCGTGGATTCCTGGATCTCTGCGAGCTATGCCCGCGTCTATCAGAATATAGAAGGGATGGGCTATATCCCAAGACCAACAGATCAGCGTTTTAGGTTTACTATGTTTTATCAGGATTACATGCCGAAATTCCCAAGCATGCGGGTTAATTTGACCTTGACTTACGGCAGTGGATTGCCAACAGGAACGCCCGTGTTATTTGATGCCAACGGATTAGCGGACTACCTGGCTGCTTACCGTTACCAGAAAACATTGCCTGCTTACAAACGGGTAGATATTGGGCTGACTAAAGTTTTTATTGACCAGAAGGATAACAGGGCCAGTGGAACATTCTGGAGAAACTTCAAGGAATTGACTTTGGGTGTACAGATTTTCAATGCATTTAATATCAATAATACAATTGCCAACCAATGGGTTAGCGATGTCAATTCTACGCCACATATCTATTATCCGGTTCCGGTAAGGTTGACAGGGCGGTTTTTCAATGTCACATTAGGGTTTAAACTTTAACACGATTGATGTTTTCACTATAAAAAGATAGTGAAGAAAAAATTATATGAATAGTCGTAAAATAATTTTCTAAAAAACGGGATATAAAAAAAGTCACAAATATTATTTGTGACTTTTTTTCTAAGCTCTCCCGTAAAGCTTCTCGTATAGGTCTTTATAGTATTCTTTTACAGCTTTTCTTTTCAGCTTGAGTGTAGGTGTCAGCAGTCCATTATCTTCCGACCAGATTTCTGGCGTCAGCTCTATGGTTTTCACCTGTTCCCATTTTCCCAAATGCTCATTGATACCGGCAAGCTCTTTTTCTATTTCGATTTTCAATTCTTTGGATGCCGCTATTTCCTGATTGGTGGTTCCAATGTTGATGTTGTTTTTATCGGCCCAGGATTTTACAAATTCAAAGTCAGGCTGTACAAGTGCTGCCGGCATTTTTTCACCTTCGCCCACTACCATGATTTGTTCAATGAATTTTGATGCTTTCGCTAAGTTTTCGATCACCTGAGGTGCAACATATTTCCCTCCGGAAGTTTTGAACATTTCCTTTTTTCGATCTGTGATAAAGAGGAAATTATCCTCATCAAGATTCCCAATATCACCGGTTTTGAAATAGCCGTCTTCGGTAAACGCTTCTTTGGTTTTTTCTTCGTCTTTATAGTAGCCTTGCGTTACAGTTGGACCTTTCACCGTGATCTCGCCATCCTGCTGGATTTTCACATCGATGTTTTTAATAGGTCTGCCTACGGAACCTATTTTGGTAAAACCAAAACTATTTACGGCAATCACAGGAGAAGTCTCCGTCAAGCCATAACCTTCCAGGATCGGGATTCCCGCTGCATGGAACATGGTATTCAGCCGCTTTGATAATGCTGCAGAACCGGAAACCAAAGTGATGATATTACCGCCAAGGCCATCCCGCCACTTGCTGAAAACGAGCTTTTCTGCAATGATGTGCGATAGCGATTTTGAGTCTCCAATTTTATACTTTTCCGCAACCTTTAAAGACCAAAGGAATATTTTTGATTTGATACCACCCGCTTCTGTCCCGCGTTTATAGATGGCATCGTACACTTTTTCTATCATTCTTGGCACTACGGTCATGTACTGAGGTTTTACTTCCTTCAGGTTTTCGCTCAGTTTTTCGTTGCTTTCTGCAAAATACATAGAAATACCATTGGTCATGAAAAGGTAAAGCACCATTCTCTCATAAACGTGGCAAAGTGGCAAAAAGCTGAGCCCTCTGTTTTTGGAATTTTTATAAGGAACCCGGTCTTCACAGCCCAAAACATCAGAAACGATATTTTTGTGAGTCAGCATCACACCTTTTGGCCTGCCTGTAGTCCCCGATGTATAGATGATTGATGCAAGATCATCTTCTGATATTTCTGCTTTTATCTGGTCAACTTCGTCCTGATTTCCTGCATCTTCGCCAAGGTTGAAAAGTTCTTTCCAGCTTTTTGCATTTTCTACATCATCAAAGGTGAAAATCTCCTGCAAAACGGACAATTCATTTTTGATTGAATTAATTTTACTGAATAGCTTTTCGTCAGAAACAATACAAATTTTTGAGTCAGAATTTTCTAAATTGTAGATACAGTCTTCTTTTGAGATAGAAGGGTAAATAGGAACAGTAATTATCCCAACCTGCAAAGCCGCCTGGTCAAAAAAGCACCATTCTGCACGGTTGTTGGATGAGATTAAGCCTATTTTATCGCCTTTTTTAAGCCCGTATTTTAATAATGCCCTAGATAACTGATTGGTAATTTTGATGTAATTATCTGTAGATACTTTCTCCCATTTCCCGTTTCTCTTATCACAGATATAATCATTTTTATCGAAATGTTCTCTCGAATAGTAAGGAATATCGAAAATCCTTTTTACTTCCATTGATGTTAAATTTTTGTAAACTCTCGTTCAGCGCAAATATAATTAATTATGCACGTTCGGAATGTTAATAATTGCATAAAAAAAGCTATCCAGAGGATAGCTTTGTCTTAGTTTCGGTACATGTTGTCATACAAGTCCTGAAATGCTTCTTTTATTGCTTTTCGTTTGAGTTTGAGCGTAGGCGTCAAAAGACCGTCATCAATAGTCCAAACCTTGGGCGTCAGTTCAATTTTTTTTATCTGTTCCCATTTCCCCAGCCCGGCATTTACTTTCTCGATTTCTTTTTCGATTCTGGATTTGATGGCCGGGTTGGCAGCAATTTCTTTTGGCGACTCTGTAACTTTTACATGATGTAGGTCTGCCCAGCTTTTGGCAAAGGCAAAGTCCGGTTGTACAAGTGCACAAGGCATCTTTTCGCCGTCACCAACTACCATAATCTGTTCTATAAACTTAGAGGATTTTGCAAGGTTCTCAATCACCTGAGGCGCTACGAATTTTCCGCCGGATGTCTTGAACATTTCCTTCTTCCTGTCCGTTATAAAAAGGAAATTATCATCATCCAAATGGCCAATGTCGCCCGTTCGGAAATAGCCGTCTTCGGTAAAAGCTTCTTTGGTTTTTTCCTCGTCTCCGTAATAGCCTTCAAATACTGATGGGCCTTTTACAACAATCTCACCGTCAGATTCTATTTTTACCGTGACGTTATCCAATGGAATGCCCACAGAACCAATTTTAATTTTACCAAAACTGTTAACCGAAATCACCGGTGATGTTTCCGTCAAACCATAACCTTCCAAAATAGGTATGCCGGCTGCATGGAACATAGTGTTCAACCGCTTAGATAATGCCGCAGAACCAGAAACCAAAGTAATCAGGTTACCTCCAAGGCCTTCCCTCCATTTTTTGAAAACCAGTTTATCGGCAATCCTGTGTGAAAAGGATTTTGTTTCACCAATTTTATATTTTTCGGCAATGCCAAGGGACCATAGAAAGATTTTGGATTTTAGCCCGCCGGCTGCAGTTCCCTTGTTGTAGATAGAGTCGTACACTTTCTCTACCAGTCTTGGAACCACGGTCATATAATGTGGCTTAACTTCCTTTACATTGTCACCAATTTTCTCGATGCTTTCTGCAAAATAGATCGATACGCCATTATTAATATAAAGGTAAAAAATCATCCTCTCAAAAACGTGACAAATTGGTAAGAAGCTGAGTGCCCTCGTTTCTTTGTAATCCAATCCTCGTTCTTTTGGGATTCTTGGTGTACTTGCCAAAACATTAGAAACTAGATTGTTGTGTGTTAGCTGAACGCCTTTTGGCCTTCCGGTAGTTCCCGATGTATAGATGATTGTTGCCACATCTTCAGGATTGATTGATCTTGCGAGGTCATCCACTTCTATTTGAGTAGATTCATTCTCACCCAGATCCAGGATCTCATTCCAGTTGGGAGCGCCGTCAATGTCATCAAACGTAAAAACACCAACTAAAGAAGGGATTTTTGCCTTAGCATTGGTCAGCTTTTTATACAACTCTGCATCCGAAACAAAACAATATTTGATTTCAGAATTATTGAAAATGTAGATATAATCCTCTTCTGAAATGGTTGGATAAACCGGGACAGTTACCACACCAATCTGCGATATTCCAAGATCCATAACAGCCCATTCTGTCCTATTATTGGTGGAGATAAGGCCTATTTTATCACCCGGCTTAATGCCGAGCTTTAAAAGTCCGCGGGATATTTTATCACCCTGGTTAATCAGCTCCAGCGTCGAAGTTTTGATCCAGCTTCCGCTCTTTTTAGTTGCCAGACAGTCATCCTTCGGAAATTTCTCAATGGCCAGAGCAAAAAAGTCAAATGTTCTTTTAACGTTCATAAAATATCCTTATTAATATTTGATTAAAATTTAATTTACATTATCGTAAATATAATTTTTTTTCCCGAAATAACAAAAACTTCGAAACCTATTTGATTTTTTACCAAAAAGTTTAATTTTACGACACATTAAAATAAACAAAAAAAGATATGGATTTCAATTTAACCGAGGAGCAGCAGATGATACAGCAGGCAGCCCGTGACTTTGCCCATGCTGAACTTTTGGATGGCGTGATAGAAAGAGACAATGAGCAAAAATTTCCTTATGAGGCCGTAAAAAAAATGGGCGAGATGGGATTTTTGGGGATGATGGTAGATCCAAAATATGGCGGTGCAGGTCTCGACAGTATTTCTTATGTTTTGGCAATGGAAGAGATTGCCAAGATAGACGCATCGGCGGCTGTGGTGATGTCGGTTAACAATTCACTGGTTTGTGCCGGATTGGAGAAGTTCTGTAATGAGGAGCAGAAGATGAAATATCTAAAACCATTGGCTAGCGGTGAAGTAATTGGTGCTTTTGCCCTTTCTGAGCCGGAAGCGGGATCCGATGCCACTTCTCAAAAAACTACAGCCGAAGACAAAGGTGATTATTATTTACTAAATGGGACCAAAAACTGGATTACCAATGGAGGTAACGCTACTTATTATGTGGTGATAGCACAAACGCATCCTGAAAAAAAACATAAAGGAATCAATGCTTTTATAGTAGAAAGAAGTTGGGGAGGTTTTGCAGTTGGAAAAAAAGAAGATAAACTGGGCATCCGTGGTAGCGATACACACTCGCTGATGTTTACGGATGTTAAAGTTCCCAAAGAAAACCGGATTGGCGAAGATGGTTTTGGGTTTAATTTTGCCATGGCTGTGCTGAATGGCGGCAGGATTGGTATTGCGTCACAAGCATTGGGCATTGCGGCGGGTGCCTACGAATTGTCCCTTAAATATGCCAAGGAAAGAAAATCCTTCGGTACCGAGATTATTAACCATCAGGCAATTGCTTTTAAATTAGCCGATATGCATACCCAGATTATGGCTGCAAGAATGCTCATCTACAAAGCTGCCGCAGAAAAAGACGAAGGCAAAGATATATCGGAAAGTGGTGCTATGGCGAAATTGTATGCCTCTCAGGTGGCGATGGACACCACTGTGGAAGCTGTGCAGATCCACGGTGGTTATGGTTATGTAAAAGAATATCATGTGGAAAGGATGATGCGTGATGCCAAAATCACCCAAATCTATGAAGGCACGTCCGAGATCCAGAAAATTGTGATTTCAAGGGCTATTTCAAAAAAATAGTTAACTTTGGTCAAAACATTTAAATTATGAAATATCTTTGGATTTCGCTGGCGGTTATTTTACTTTTTCTGGGCGTGTTTGTTTGGTGGAAATATTACTTTGTCTTTGGGGAAGGTGTTAAATCCGGCTACCTCAATTATGCAGTGAACAAGGGCAATGTTTTCAAGACTTATGAGGGCAAGCTGATTCAGGAGGGCTTTGGGGCAGCAAAACCAGGCGCACCAATCGGTAGCAACCAATTTGAATTTTCTATCGAGAATGAAGAAGTTTTCAAACAGCTCGAAATGAACAGCGGAAAATATTTCGATTTGCATTACAAAGAATATCACGGGACTTTGCCTTGGCGCGGAAATACAGTCTACGTTGTCGACAAAGTTTTGAGTATGAAATAATGACTTTTAAATAAGTATAAAACCTTTCATTTTTGAAAGGTTTTTTTTATTGGACTAAGAATTAAAACTTCGGAATCTGTAAATTTGTTTCTAAAATCAATGATCATTTATCGCTCATCATTTATAATCAGATGTCTGAATTAAAGAAAATCAGGGAAAAACAAAATCTTACTCAGGAAGAATTGGCTGAAAAGTCGGGACTTTCCGTAAGAACAATTCAACGTATCGAAGCTGGAACGGAGCCGAAAGGTTATACTTTGAAAACTTTAGCTTCGAGTCTTGATGTTTCTGAAAATGATTTATTGGCTACAGTTATTCCAACAGAAGAACCGATTGCAGAAAATTCTGTGGTTTCAGAACTTCCGATAAGAGAAAATATCCCTGTTGAAAACCTTACTTTAATTAAAATCATCAATCTTTCTTCGCTTCCGTTATGTTGGTTTCCGATTGCCAATTTTCTACCGCCTTTATTGATTATGTTGATTTCAAAACAAAAATCTCAATTGGTTAAACAAATCATTTCGCTTCAAATCATTCTAGCCGTTATTGCTCCAGTTATTTTTATGTTAGTTGTTATTTTAAAGCTCGGAAAAGAGTCTGTAATGATAACAATTGTTGCTTTGATTTTGGTTGATATTTACATCATTCTTAGAAACGCTTATCAATTAGATAAAAAACAAAGCCTCTATTATAAATTGAATTTCAGTGTTTTATAATCCTGTCAGTAATTTGTCAGGTTATTGTCGGGCTAAATTTTTGAATTGAAATCAATTAATTCTGAACCTTTGTCAAAAATAAGACAATGACAAAACAATTCGGAATTATCTTCCTTTTCCTATTCCTTTCTATTGGAAATCTGAAAGCTCAGATTGATAAAAATTCGCCTTTGTTTCTCGAACTGAAAAAGCAGGATAGTATTTTTTTTGAGCGAGGGTTTAATAACTGTGATATGACTTATCTTGAGAAAAAGGTTGATGATAACCTGAAATTCTATCATGATAACGGTGGTTTCCAGGATAAGAAATTATTCTTGGAAAGGACGAGACAAAACATCTGCGGAAACCCAAATCAAAAACCAATAAGGAAAGTCATTGAAAACAGTTTAGAGGGTTTTCCTTTGTACAATAATGGCGAATTGTATGGTGCCATACAATCCGGTGAACATCGGTTTTATATTCGTGAAAAAGGAAAGCAGGACGCTTTAGGCGGTCAGGCAAAATTCACAACCGTTTGGACGAAGAAAGACGGGAACTGGATGATGAGTGATATTTTGAGTTATGACCACGGCGATGCTAAGCTAGACGAAAAGGATAACAGCATTGAGCAATTGTTGAAAGACAATAATATTCCGACTTTGGGATTGGGTTTGATTGAAAATGGAAAATTGACAAAAATAAATGTTTACGGGAAGCTTGATGAGAAAACTTCGGCGGCTTACAACAGTCTTTTCAATGTTGCATCTTTAACGAAACCAGTTACTGCAATGACAGTTTTACGTTTGGTAAGTCTTGGGAAATTGAATCTTGATGAACCGCTTGATAAATATTGGATAGACCCAGATATTGCGAAAGATTTTCGTCACAAAAAGCTGACAACAAGATTGATATTAAGCCATCAAACAGGTTTCCCCAATTGGCGTTGGATGAATAAAGACAACAAACTCAATTTTGAATTTGAACCCGGAACAAAATATCAATATTCCGGCGAAGGTTTTGAATATCTGAGAAAAGCCATCGAGAAAAAATTTGGTAAAGATCTGGAAAAACTGGCTAGGGAATTTATTTTTCAACCTTTGTGCATGAATGACACCAGTTACATTTGGAATGAGAAAAAAGATGCTGGCAGAATTGTTATTGGTTTTGATAATAACGGAAAACCTTATGATATTGTAAAGAATAAGACGCCTAATGCAGCGGATGATTTGACAACTACTGTAGAAGATTATGGGAAATTCTTAACGGCTGTTATGGGTAATGAATTGCTTTCTCCAGAAGTTTTTGAAGCGATGACAACCAAACAGGTTGAAACCAAAAAGAATAAATATTTTGGTCTTGGTTTTGAAATTTATGATTTAGGAAATGGCCAAATAGCTTTGTCGCATGGTGGTGCTGATAAAGGAGTCAACACTATTGTTTTTATTTTGCCCAAAACTAAACAAGGCCTAATTATTTTCACAAATGTGGATGATGGATATAAAATTTATAGTCCGCTTATCAAAAAATATCTTGGGGATAAAGGCGAAAAAATCATCGGTATTGAAACAAAAGAGTAGTAAATAATCCAATCAGATTATAAATATTTATTAAATGTAATAAATTTTGTTACAATTAAAAAAAATAACTTAACTTTGCACTTGTAATGAATAATACAAGATTTGCAACCGCTATCCATATTATGACACTTTTGGCCAAGTCGCCAGAAGATTGGCTGACATCTGATTGGATTGCCGGCAGCCTGAATGTCAACCCAGTTGTTGTAAGGAAGGAACTTAGCCATCTGAAAAAATTTGGTTTGGCAGAGAGCCGCCAAGGGAAAGAAGGAGGCACAAGAATTGCAAAAGATGTCCGAGAGATCAAAATTGGAGATATCTATCAAGTGGTCAAAAACACGGAAGTTCTTGGCAAGATGAATCAAAACCCCAATCCCAAATGCGCAGTGGGAAAAGACATTAATAAAAATTTGGATGTGCTTTTTACCCAAACAGACCAGCTTGTCATTGATTTTCTGAGCCAACAAACATTATCGAATTTTGTAAAGCAATTCAATTAAAAAAATTTAAATATAAATGTAACAATACATATTACAATTAAAACAATTATTATGAAAAAAGTAGCAGTAATAGGCGCCACAGGATTTGTGGGCAAACAGGTAGTGAAAGAATTAGCCAGCAGGGGTTATGAGGTAGATGCCATTGCAAGGAACAGTTCAAAGGTGGAGAAAGCAGATCACGTTAATCCAGTGGATGCAGACGTCAACAATGTAGAGCAGTTGGCCAGCCTGCTGAAAGGTGATGATGCAGTAATCAGTACCTTCAATGCAGGATGGACAAATCCAAATCTGTATAATGATTTTCTTAAAGGATCCAGGGATATAGAAAAAGCGGTGGAAGAATCCGGAGTTAAAAGGTTTATAACCGTGGGTGGTGCAGGCAGTCTTTTCGTAGACGGGCATCAGCTGGTAGATTCTCCAGATTTTCCTGCAGATTTTAAACCCGGGGCTTTGGCTGCTAGGGATTATCTGAATGAAATCAAAAATAACAAAACGCTTGACTGGACATTCTTCTCACCAGCCATTGAAATGAATCCTCACAATGCCGGAACCAGAACTGGAAAATACAGAACATCATTAGATAATCCGGTTTTTGATGCCAATGGCAGAAGCATTTTATCTGTAGAAGATGTTGCGGTGGCATTGGTAGACGAGTTGGAACAAAACAAATTTGTGAAACAACGTTTTACAGCAGCTTATTAATATTTTTTGGGCAGCTTAATCCGCCTTCCGTTCCCGCTTTTTTTGCCAACACTATTGCCAACGCAAAAAAAGAGCTCCACTCAAGTCGGGCTGCTTGCAATTCAATTGTCAAATATGACGTTTAAATTATTGGAAAAAAGAAAACCTTTCAGCCAAACTGAAAGGTTTTTTTGTAATTTAAATGTCTATCATCTTTTCGTCTATTCTCTAAAAGTCTAAAAACTATTTCTGGTAAACAAGATATCCAAAAGATCCCAGGTGAACATCGGAACCCTTGATTAGTTCTGATTTTTTACCCGTAAAAACATCACTGAAACTTCCCAATGCTTTCTCATCTTCCAATTTAAAATTGAGCGGATCCTTGCTGGTGTTGATCAATACCAAAACTTCGCTATCGCCATTTTTTCTAAGGTAAGCCAATACCTTGTCATTGGCAGAAGTATTGATCCAGTAGGTTGTAACCGCAGGATCGCCACCTCGCAAAGCAGGATTATCAGATTTCAGGTTGAGGAGTGTTTTATAAAAATCTTCTAGCGCGTATTTTCCTGTCCACGGGATGGGGTCTTTCTCAAAAAACTCCAGGCGTTTGGCTTTTACAGGAAGTTCCTGGCCGGAGTAGAGTAGAGGCACGCCATTCCACGTTGCGGAAAAAACCGCCAACGCCGGCGCGAAATCACCATATTTTTCATATTCGGTGCCGTTCCAGGAGTTTTCGTCATGGTTGCTCGTAAACCACGCACGCATTGAGTTATCGCCAATCTTAGAATATTGCTCCAGCAGGTTTTTGAGGTCAGAAAGCGGAAGATGTTTTTGATAAAAATCCTTGGAAAGGTGCATCCACTTCCAGCTATAGCTGGCATCAAACACTTTTCCGTATTCGGGGTTTTCAAGTTCGTCAAACTCACCTAGGAAAAAAAGCGGTTTTAGTTTCTCCACTTCCGGCCGCGCCTGTTGCCAAAAATCAACTTCTACCCAGCTGGCAAGATCACAGCGGAAACCATCAATATTGGTTTCTTTAACCCAATATTTCATGGCATCTATCATCGCTAGCCTCATGTCTTTGTTAGAATAATCGAGTTCAATAATATCATCCATGCCACTGGCTTTGTGAAAACTGCCATCAGGATCTTTCAGATACCAGTCGGGATGGGATTTTGTCCACACATGATCCCAGCCTGTATGGTTGGCTACCCAATCGATAATCACCTTAAAACCCATTTTGTGGGCTTCGTTTACGAGATGTTTGAACGTGTCCAGCGTACCAAACTCTGGATTGATGCTGGTGTAATCTGATGCGGCGTAAGGGCTTCCCAGGCTGCCCTTTTTGTTAAGTTGAGCAATGGGAGTGATGGGCATAAACCATAGGGTTTTCACGCCCATTTTTTTGAGTCTTGGCAATTCTTTTTCAAAAGCGTTAAAAGTACCTTCCGGTGTATATTGCCTTACGTTTACTTCATAGATATTGGTGGTATGTTTCCATTCTTGTGGTTGTTCCATAGCGATGTTCTTGGTTTTACAGGATAATAACAGCACCGCAAGGGCGGGCAAAAGCATCAGTTTTTTCATTCTAAATTATCTTAAGAATTAATGTGAAATTGGACTGTCTGTTCTGTAAATGTACTGAAAATAAAAAAGCCCGAAAAATCCGGGCCTGTTAATATTTTAATAAAAGAAAAGCTATTCTGAATCAGCAATTCGCTGTCACGACAATAGTTGATAAGCCTTTTTTGCCCCGTTAACACAATCCTGAAATTGATCTTCGGGAATAGAGTCATCCAGGATTTGCTTAAACTCCTGCCAAAGTGTTCCCGTATTTTCGCCATAAATGCCAAAGTAAGTGAAATCAATATCTGCAAACGCCGGGTTTTTCTTAAGCTGTTTGGCAATCACATTCCCGCCAAGTGTAGAACCTTCTATCACATACAGCGCTCCAAAAGCCTCTGCTTGATTCTCAAGATTGTTTGTTGGGGATTCATATTCTGGGTTAATCCCGAGATTATTAAGGTCTTTTTGCAGTGCATCGCTTTTACGTCTTAGATCCAGTTTAAGGCCAGGGAACTTCTTTAGTTTTTCCCCAATCTGAGGTTCATATCTGCTGATGAGCTGATAGTTATGAGTTAAAAGTTTTTTATAGTCATCCAGCGTATAGGATTTGTCAAAGATTTTTTGCGACTGTAATTTGGCTTCGGTTTCGTCGTGCTGTTGTTTGGTTTGTTCTTTAAGAAATACTGAAATCATAATTGGGTTTCTGGAATTTTAAAATAAAGGTGGTGCCTTTTCCACTTTCGCTTTCGTAACTGATTTGGCCTCCCATTTTCTCCATCAGATGATGTACAATACTAAGTCCCACACCATTCCCTTTGAATTCTTTGGCATTATTCATCCGGCTAAAAATCTTGAACATTTTCCCCGATTCTTTCTGATCTATGCCAATCCCGTTGTCTGTAATACTGTAGGTAACCGCGTCATCATAGACTTTGCCCACAATCTTTACCCTCGGTTTTTTAGACTTGGAAGAATACTTAACAGCATTGCCAATCACATTCACAAAAACCTGGTAAACCATTGTTTTATCGCCCATCACATCAGGCGTATTTTCTATGATAATTTCGGTTTGGGGAGAATTAAAACTGATTTTGGAATCCTCTGCAAGTGTGCCTATGAGAGCATCTACTTCGATATTTTTCAGCTCAATTTCAGATTTTTTGATTCTGCTGAGTTCCAACACATTGCGAATCATTTCGCTCATCGTATCTACCTGAGTGATAATGTTGTCCAGCGTAGTTTGTACTTTCTCGGGATCTGGTAGCCTTTTGGCAAGCTGCGCATTCAGTTTGATGACTGTCAGAGGTGTGCTGAGATCGTGCGAAATGCTGTGCGAGAAAGAATCCAACTCCTGGTTAAGTTCTTTCAACTGGTTGTTTAGGTCAAGTATCTGGGAAGACTTGGTATGTGATGCCTTCAGGATAACAGAAGTGATCCATTTGGCAGATTCAATTTCTTTAATCTTCCACGGCATAGAAGTGCCTTTGACATATTCTTTCCAAACTTCAAAGGATTTTCTTGGCGAGAATTTTATAATTTCGACACCGTTTTTAATTTCGGATACCGATGATTTTTCCGGTTTTCCGGCCCATTTAATTTTTTGACCCTGCTCTTTCCGCAGCCATATCAGCATGTCCGAAGTGTTGTTTCCCAATATGCTGATGATAATGCCGCAGCTTTTTTCGGGATGATTCAGCTCCAGATCGATGGTTTGGCAAAAAGAATTGGAGACAAATGTGTTTTCCTCAAAATCGGCGTTGTGCTGCTTGCTCCAATCGATAATCTTTTCGATGTCAAGGTCACTCGGTACTTTTCCGGAGGTTAGGATTTCATTATTGATTTTGATAATCATGCCGTCCGCATCGCAACTTTCTTTGATATCTTTGATGTTCTTTTTCAAAGATTTTCCAAAGTCTTCTTCGCTCAGCAGGTTTTGCCGTAAGGAGATATTACTGAGGTTAATCCTCTGATATTCTCTCAGCGTTTGCAAAGATGTGTAAGATGCATAAGCATTGGCAGAAGCCCGGGTAAGTGTTTCTGCGAGAAGCCTAGATTGAAGGTCCAAATGCTTGGGCGTAGAGTTTTGGCAAGCCACCAAGCCCCAGAGCTCACCGTTTACAATGATTGATGTACTGAAGCTGGATTCTACATGGGCATTTTTGAGATACTCCCGATGTACCGGGGATGATGACCTCGTAACGCTATAACTGAGGTCAATCTGCTCTCTGGGTATGATCCCAACAATTGGCGATGTAGTTCCTGAGACATGCGAGGTAATCCTCACCGGGTTTTTAAGATACAAAGCTCTTGCCTGAGCAGGAATGTCAGATTCGGGGTAATGCAGGTCAAGGTAGCTATCCAGATGCGGTTTTACCAGCTCATCCACAACTTGTCCGCTGCCGTCATAAAGGAACTGGTAAATCATCACGCGGTCAAAACCGATGATGTCTTGGATTTCTTTCAGCAGAAGCTTCCAGATCTCCTTGTCATTCATATTTCTCAGGATATTCTGGATGGCAAAATATTCTTTGTTTATTTTATGAGCCGGAAACACTTTCTCAATCTCGAAAAATGTAAACCCTTGGTTGCTGTGTATGCTTAATGTATATTCCTCATTATTATAAGTAATATGCTGGATAGCAAGTTCTGAACTATTGGAATAATTATCCCAATTGATATCAATGCCTAGCTGCTCAAAAAATGCGTGAATATCTATACCTAAAATTGTATCAAGGGGAAAAAGTTGTAATGTGTTTTGACTGTAAAATGTAATTTTGGAATCCTGAGTACCAATAAGGAAGCCATATTCCTGAACTTCTCCACAAATGTGAATAGGTTCTTGATCACAATTGATATATTCTTTTGGATACATAATCTTATTATTAGTTTTAATATATCGTCTGTGTTTTTAGAAAGTAAATGTAAGCATTAATATTAATTATCATCATTTTTTTTTAAAATTCAATAAGAACAAAAAAGCGGCTGGAAAGCCGCTTAATAGTTATTTCATGTCATACATTACCAGAGCGGTAATCAGTTTAGGTTCTATTAATGTACATTTAGGAGGCATCTTAATCTCCTTATCTGATATTTTAAGCAGATCTGTAAAACTGATGGGGTAGATCCCAAAGCCTACTTTATATTCTCCACTATCTACCTTTTCTTTAAGTTCAATAATGCCGTTGATGTCAGATGTTCCCTTTAGATAGGTGATTTTATCGGTATGTTTTGCATTTTCTATCCCCAGTATGTTTTCAAAAATGTACTGATCTACCAGATGATGATCTAGGTCATTACCGTCTTTATTTTCCTCTCTAATGTTGTGTTTAACGTGTAAACTGTAGAATTTACCATTAAGATACATGCTGATGTGAAACTTTTGCGAAGGAAAATAAGGTGCTTCACCTTTTTCGTGAATTTGGAAATCCTCTTTCAGCCTTTCAATAAAGTCCTCTTCTGATAAACCGTTGAGATCTTGGAGTAGGCGGTTATAATCATTGATTTTTATAGACTGGTTGGATACGATAAAGCTATACACAAAGTTGTAATGCTCGGTACCGTGAGACCGTTTATATTTATCACGTTGTTTTTTGGCGTACTCTGCAACAGAGCCAATCCTGTGATGTCCATCTGCAATATAAAAAGAATCAATAGGATCCAAAACTTCTTTAAACTGCTGAAGTTTCAGACGGTTATCAATCCTCCAAATTTTATGGCGCACGCCTTTGTCATCAGTATAATTAATGATGGGCACATTTTTTTGCTCATGGTTCATCAATAATTCTACCTTGGAGTTGGAATGATAAGTCAGCAAAACCGGCTCTGCCTGCACATTGACTTTTTCTAGATAATGCGCCATCTTCATACGGCGCTCTGTAATGGTAGATTCATGTTTTTTGATTTTACCGTCCCAAAAATCGTCTACGCTTACAAGCCCCAACAGTCCCCGGAATGAGGTTTTATCGGGCATTGTCTGCTCATAAAGGTAGTATGAAGAATCATCCTGTGTTAGTTTTTTCTCATCCAGCAATTCCTCAAAATTAGACCGTATTTTTCTCAAATTTCTGTCAACATCTTTGGACTTGCTTACAACAGCAGGCTTTATCATCTGGATATAAGAATGATCCTGTTGTGCTTTTTTATTGATCTCTTCCTGCGTAAAATTATCCAGAGAATAAGTCGGGAAAACATCTATAAAATCAGGATTAGGTCTGATTCCTTTGAATGGTTTAAATACTGGCATATATTATTATAATTGAGCTTTTATATTGATTATTTGCTGCGCCAATTTTTCGCTGATCCTATTTTGGGCATCTTTTGTATTGCCACCAACATGAGGAGAAAGCGAAAGGGCAGGGTTCATAAGGATTTCTAATTCGGGTTTTGGTTCTTTTTCAAAAACATCCAGTGCCGCACCGGCTACTTTGCCATGCTCTATCGCATCTATAAGTGCCACCTCGTTGATTACACCGCCGCGGGCTGTATTGGCGATAAAAACACCTTCTTTCATCATTTCCAGTTCTTTGTAGTCTATAAGGTAACCATCGGTTTTACCGGTATTGATAGAAATAAAATCTGCATTTTTTAAAACTTCATATAAATTTACAGATTTAATTTCAAAATTCAAAGACTGACCATCGAAAAAACTAATCTCCACCGTTTCGGTTTTGGGGGTTCTGTTATAGGCTAATATTTTCATTCCCAAAGAAATAGCGATTTTGATGACTTCTTTTCCAATATTTCCCATACCTATAACGCCCAACGTTTTCCCGGAGAGTTCTGCAGCATCCTGAAAACTTTTCTTGAGGGTTTCAAATTTGGTATCACCTTCTAGAGGCATTAGTCTGTTGCTTTCGTGTAAGAATCTGGCTAAAGAAAAAAAGTGTGCAAAAACCAGTTCTGCAACAGATTTGCAAGAGGCTTTTGGTGTATTGATAATGTACAGTCCTTTATCGATGGCATATTCTACATCAATATTATCCATACCAATGCCACCTCGCCCGATGATTTTGAGGTTAGGGCACTCGTCTATGAGTTTTTTGGTGACTTGTGTAGCGCTTCTCACCAGGAGCACATCCACCAGATTATCATTGATGAACTTACCAAGGTGTTCAGCAGAAACCCGGGCTTCCAGAACCGTAATATTTGCATCTTTCAGGAGGCGGATCCCGTTTTGGGACATTCCATCATTGGCTAATACAATCATGTTTAATTCAAAAATCCTTTTGTTATTGAGTTTCCCTGATCCGTTTGAGCTGTTTTTCAAGGTTTGCTAAGATACAAATTTTCTATTAATTAACATTAGTTTAACAAAAAACGCCTTCAAGGGTATTGAAGGCGTTTTTTAATATGTTTTTGGGTTCTATATGCTTTTCATCACATCCACCAAAACTTGCACGCTCTCTATCGGCATGGCGTTATAGATGCTGGCTCTGTACCCGCCAACACTTCGGTGGCCGTTTAGTCCGCTGATTCCTGCCGCTTTCCAAGCTTGGTCAAAGGCTTCTTTTTTGGACTCATCGGTGAGTGTAAAGGTCACATTCATAAAAGAACGGTCTTCAACAGCTGCCACACCCTGGAAATTTGGGTTTCTGTCGATCTCATCATACAGCAATTTGGCTTTGGCATTGTTTTTCTCTTCAGCCGCCGCAATTCCACCGCTTTCTTCAAGATGTTTAAGTGTAAGGTAGGAGGTATAAACTGCAAAGACCGGCGGCGTATTAGCCATTGATTCTTTGGCAATATGCACGGCATAATCCAAGTAAGTCGGGATGTTTCTTCCTGTTTTGCCAAGGATATCTTTTTTCACAACTACAAGCGTGGTTCCTGCAGGACCCATGTTTTTTTGGGCACCGGCATAGATTAAGTCAAATTTAGAAAAATCCAACTGTCTGCTGAAGATGTCGGATGACATATCGCAAGCTAGAAGAGTATCTACTTCCGGGAATTTTTTGATTTGAGTTCCAAAAATGGTGTTGTTGGAGGTACAGTGGAAATAATCATATTCCGATCCTACGGTATAAAATTTTGGGATGAATGTATAGTTGGCATCCTTGGAAGACGCCACCACATCTACATTCCCTATTTTTTTAGCTTCTTTGATGGCGCCTGCTGCCCATGTGCCGGTATCAAGGTAGGCTGCTTTGCCGTTTTCGGTAAGTAGGTTCATCGGAACCATCAGGAACTGGAGGCTTGCACCGCCTTGAAGGTAAAGAACCTCGTAATCGTCACCAAGATTCATCAGTCTTTTTACGATAGCGCGCGCTTCGTCCATCACAGCTACAAATTCTTTACTTCTGTGGGAAATCTCCAGAAGGGAAAGTCCCATACCATTAAAATCCAAAATGGCTTCTGCTGCTTTTTGAAACACTTCCTGAGGAAGAATACTCGGGCCTGCGCTAAAATTATGTTTTTTCATGGGAATATTAATATTGGGTAATAGTTGATTTTGGTGATTTGGTGAAATTACTCGTTGTGTAAGAACGCTTTTTTGGCAAGCAGCTGATCTTCGGACTCTACATGGTCTTCGTCAGGTATACAGCAATCTACTGGGCATACCGCCGCACATTGTGGCTCCTCATGAAAGCCTTTACATTCGGTACATTTATCGGTAACGATGAAGTAATAATCATCTTCTACCGGCTCCTGCGGAGCATCTGCATCTATAGATAACCCAGATGACAATACCACGTGGCCTTTCAATGTGGTACCTTCCGAGGCTTTCCAGTCTACTGCGCCTTCATAGATCGCATTGTTGGGGCATTCTGGTTCACATGCGCCACAATTTATACATTCGTCTGTTATCTTGATAGCCATTGCTATTATTATTTATATTTTTGTGCAAAATTACAAAAAAAAAGCCAGCTATGCTGAACGAAAATAAAATTTTGGGACTTGTAAAATTGGGTGAATTTATAAGTGGATTCCTGCAAAAAGAGGCGAAAGATTATAATGACAATGAGGGAAAACTGGCAGCGGTTATCAGACGGTCCGAACTTGAGAATCCTTGGTTTACAATAGAGAATCAACGCTATAATTTGGCACAATGGTCGGGTCTTTTTACACAGGAAAATATCGAAAAATGGTTGACAAAGTATCAACTTTCTAACACGCCAAAAAGGGTAGGGCTGATTCTTGCCGGTAACATCCCATTGGTTGGATTGCATGACGTGATTTCTGTCATATTGAGCAATCATATCCCTGTTATAAAGCTGTCATCCAAGGACCGCTTGGTTTTGCCATTTTTACTGCAATTATGGAAAGATTTTTCTAATCAGGAAGTTGAATATCATATCGTAGAAAAACTGGAAAATTACGACGCAGTGATTGCTACCGGAAGCAATAATACAGCAAGGTACTTGGAATATTATTTCAAAAATAGCCTCAATATTATCCGAAAAAACAGAACATCAGTTGCAGTATTGAAAGGTAACGAGACCGATGAAGAACTGAAACTCCTGGCGGATGATATTTTCCGTTATTTTGGCTTAGGCTGCAGAAACGTCACACGGATTTTTATTCCCGAAGATTTTAAACTGGACAGGTTATTTGAAAATTTTGTCCCCTACCAGGATATTATCAATCATAATAAATATGCTAATAATTATGATTATAACAGGGCGGTTTACCTTCTGAACCAGGATTTGTTCTGGGATAATAATTTTGTAATGCTTAAGGAAGATGATAAGCTGTTCAGTCCTTTGTCCGTGATTAATTTTTCCAGGTATAAAAATTTGGATGAGGTTAAGAGGTTTTTGGACGACAATAAAAATGACATCCAGGCTGTTGTTGCCCATTCGGAACTGGGGCTGGAATCCATTGGTTTTGGCGAAGCCCAGAATCCGTCTTTGGACACATATGCCGATAATGTGGATACGATGGTTTTTTTGAGTGTCATCTAATGTAACAAATCAGTCATAATAAGGACAAATAATAAGGTTAACACTTATAAAAAAATAAAAGATTAATATGAAGAAAATTCTCATTTCGATTTCACTTCTATTTATGATGAATGCAATGGCACAGAAATTTGAAACACAAACCAACAAAGACCAACAGGGTTACTCCTACGAAACTGTAAAAAACGACCAATCCGGCGTTAGGCTTTATACCCTCAAAAACGGATTAAAGGTATATCTCGCCAAAAATGACGATGCACCCAGAATCCAGACTTACATTCCGGTAAGAACGGGTTCTAATAATGACCCAAGCGATAATACAGGTTTGGCGCATTATCTGGAACATATGGTTTTCAAAGGGACTTCACATCTGGGGACTCAGGATTGGGAGAAAGAAAAAGCCTTGCTAAAGCAGATCTCCGACCTTTACGAGCAACACAAAGCAGAAAAAGACCCTGCCAAGAAAAAAGCATTGTATAAAAAAATTGACGAAGTATCCCAGGAAGCTTCAAAATATGCAATTGCCAACGAGTATGACAAGGCGATCTCTTCCCTTGGTGCTACGGGAACCAATGCCCATACCTGGCTGGATGAAACCGTTTACAAAAACAATATCCCATCCAACGAGTTGGAAAAATGGCTGAAAGTAGAACACGAACGTTTTTCGGAACTGGTTCTCAGGTTATTCCATACAGAGTTGGAAGCGGTTTACGAAGAATACAACCGTGCTCAGGATAATGACGGAAGATTAGTTAATTATGCGATGATGGAAGCCTTGTTCCCAAAACATCCGAACGGCCAACAGACCACCATCGGGACATCCGAACATTTGAAAAGCCCGTCTATGGAAGCTATTCACAAATATTTTGATACCTATTATGTGCCTAATAATATGGCCGTAGTTTTGGTGGGCGATTTGGATTATGACAAAACCATCAAACTGGTAGATCAATATTTTGGTTCGTTCCAATACAAAGAATTGCCAAAGAAAAAAATGGTGACCGAAGAGCCGATGACGAGCATTGTTTCCAGAACGGTAAAAAGTCCGTCTACACCGAGGATGACAATGGCCTGGAGAACAGATTCCAACGGGACGCAGGAAGCCAGGCTGGCAGATGTGGTAGCAGAGATATTGAGCAACAGCGGTGATGCCGGATTAATTGACCTTAACATCAATCAAAAACAAAAAACCTTGGGCGCAGGTGCTTACGAGTCGCCATACAAGGCTTATGGTGCATTTGTATTGAGTGTTGTTCCAAAAGAAGGGCAAAGCTTTGACGACGCCAAAAAACTGTTGCTGGAGCAGATTGATCTGGTTAAAAAAGGGCAATTCCCGGATTGGATGCTGGGTGCCATCGTGAACGATTTGAAAGTTCAGAGGATGAAACGTTGGGAAACGGCAGACGGGCTGGCTACCACGCTGTATTCTACCTATATTGGTGACAGAACCTGGGAACAGGAGCTGGATGAGATCAACCAATACGAAGCCATTACCAAAGCCGATGTGGTGAAATTTGCCAATGATTTCTTTAAAGATAATTATGTGGTGGTTTATAAAGAAAAAGGGGTTAATGACAAACTGGTTCGTGTGGAGAACCCGGGGATTACACCGATTAAACTGAACAGAGAGGCGCAATCACCTTTCCTGAAAGATATTATCAATACCAAAGTTGGTGATATCAAACCTCAGTTTATCGATTTCAAAAAAGCTATCAATACGTCTAAAATTAAGGACAAAACGGTAAGCTTTGTTAAAAATAAATATAACGAAGTAGCACAGGTAAATTATATTTTCCCATTCGGGACAGATAATGATAAAGAGCTGGCACTGGGCGTTACCGTTTTGCAATATTTGGGTACCGATAAATACACGCCGGAGCAGCTGAAGGAAGAATTTTTCAAGTTAGGGATTTCCAACAGTTTCCGTACATCCAATGATCAGATGATTATCTCCCTTAGCGGTCTGGAAAGCAACATGTCAAAAGGTGTGGAGCTAATGAACCATTGGATCAATAATGTGAAAGCCGACAAAGCCATCTATGACCAGACGGTAAAAACAATTTTGGAATCCAGGGAAGTGGCCAAGAAAGACAAAAACCGAATTATGGCGGCACTTTCCAATTATGCCAAATATGGAAAAGATTCTCGATTGACTGATGTGATTTCCAAAGACCGTTTGAAAAACATTGATGTGAATCAACTGATGTCAAAAATCAAAACACTGAACCAATATCCATACGAAGTTTTCCTTTACGGAGAAGATCAGAAAGGATTGGAAAAAGCAGTTAAACCTTACATCGTGAATACAAAACTTCAGCCCGCAAAAGCTAAGGAATATGCAGAACCGGCTACGGAAGGCAAAGTGTATTTTACCAATTACGATATGGTGCAGATGGAAATGTCTAAGGTTGCCAAAGCTGACGATGTGAATGTTGCTAACTTTGGTAAAGCTAGTGTTTTTAATGAATATTTTGGACGTGGATTGTCTTCCATCGTTTTTCAGGAGATCCGCGAAAGTAAGTCTTTGGCTTATTCGGCTTATGTTTCCTATGCCAACGCTACAGAGAAAAACCACCCGAATTATGTCACCAACTATATTGGGACTCAGGCCAACAAATTGCCTTTGGCAGTAGCGGCAATGAGTGATCTGATGGCAGATTTTCCTCAGATTCCGGCTCAGTTTGAAAATGCAAAAGGTTCTGCGCTTAAACAGATTGCATCTAACAGGATCAACAGAACCAATATTTTTTACAACCAGATGGCACTTAAAAAATTAGGTCTTGATCACGATGTAAGAAAAGATGTGTATGCAGAGATCCAGACTTTGACATTGCCACAGTTGACCAGTTTTTACAATTCTGATGTAAAACCGTTGAAGTACAACACCGCCATTATCGGGAAAAAAGAAAACCTGAATATGGATTCGGTAAGCAAGATGGGAACTTTTACAGAGCTAAGCCTGGAAGATATTTTCGGGTACTAATGCTGTAATTTTCAGATAAGAAAAGGGTGAAACTTTAAAGTTTCACCCTTTTTTGTTATAAGCTATTTGATTTAAGCAAAATTATTTCAGGAAATCCTTATCCTGAAAAGCTGGATTCGGATATTTATAAAAACCTTCCCCTGTAGCCACGCCCAGTTTATTTTTGTCGATAAAATTTTCTTTCAGGTATTCAACAGTTTTGATTTTTAGTGAATCTTTGGTGGCATCAGCTGCCATTTTGTTGATGTTATAAGCAGTTGTAATTCCCACAACATCCAAAATACCAAAAGGTCCTAGCGGTGCTCCTGTGGCTACCATCCAGGTTTTATCTATGGTTCGCACATCGGCAACTTCATTTACCAAAAGATTGGTGGCAGCACTTAATAGGGGAACCAACAATGAATTGACAATATAGCCAGGTTGCTCTTTGTGCAAAGGTAAAGCCACCATCCCGATTGCTTTTGCAAACGCCACCACGCTGTCAAATACTTCGGGGTTTGTTCCTGGGTGACCCATAATCTCGGCAGTATTGTGTTTCCAGATTTCGTTGGCGAAATGGAGTGCCAAGAACTGAGCCGGTCGCCCCGTAACATCCGCAAACTGGCTGGGTAGCATGGTAGATGAGTTGGTTGCAAAAATTGTTTTCTCGGGGGCAACTTTTGCCAGTTGTTCATAAAAACCGATTTTAATTTGAGGATTTTCCGGAACGGCTTCTATCACAAGATCCGCATCTTTTACCGCTTCAGCCAAGTTGGTGTTATAATGCAGCTTGGCTTTTGTCGCTTGCAGCTGCTCATCAGTAGCTTTGAGGTCTTGCCTGTAAGCCTCTGCCAGAATATCAAATTTGGCTTTGGCTTTTTCCAAAACCTCATTGCTGATGTCGTAAACAGTAACATTAAAACCATGAAATGCGGTTTGAAAAGCAATTTGGTATCCCAATACGCCACTACCAGCGACGGTTATATTATTAAAATTCATTGTATTGATTTTTAGGTTGATAATTTAACTTCTATAAGAGGTGTGGACTGCTTTCGCCAGTACATCTGGGCGTTTCCAGTATTCGGTTACAGGAGCAACTTTTTTATCCAGATTCAATAATGTGTACACAGCGGTTCTGGCAGCACGTACAGAATATTCTTCGGTGAAAACCATGTCTTCTGCAATTTCCACAAACTGGCTAATGAGTGCCAAGTTGGTACTACCTTCCGGCACAACAGCAGGACGGTCGGCTTTGGCCCGTGGCTGGAACAATGCATCGATATACGGCATCATACAAGGGATCACATTGATTACGCTGTCTTTTATTTCCTGTTCGTGTTTTTCAAAATGTAAATGATGGATGAGTTCGGTCAGTATTTCTTCACCGGTACAGTCGATCATCGGTTTTTTTACAAAATCCCCGATTTTGTCAGGGTACAATCCATAACCCCAAAGAATCGTGGTGTCATCGCCTTGTGCTTTGAAATGCGGTTGCGCTGCTACAACGATGGACATCCGCCAGGAAGAATCTTTAAAGGTCATTAATGCACCGCTTCCAGGCTTATTGCTGCTGTATTCTTCGATCAATTGCAGCATTTTATGACCTTTGAAAGTGGGCGTGAAAGAATACCATTTGGTTTCATCCGGCTTGGTAAAAAACGGATCGGGATTTCCTAATTTGCCCGGTTTTTTGTCGGAAATTTTTCGCCAAAGGGCAAAACTTGGCGGATTTCCAGGTAGATATTTTGCCGGTGTTTTATAATCGCCGTTGTTAGAATTATCGGTGATGCATCCATTGGTGAAAAATACCAGATCGTCTTCGTTTACTTTGATGATTTCGGTATGGCCTTCTGCATTCTCGCATTCGATTTCCGATACAGTAATACCATCATTATCTTTAAAGTTGAGGTCGGTCACGGTTTTACGCAATGAAAAATCGACATTGTATTTGTCCAGAAATTTTTTCAGAGGTAAAATCACCGATTCGTATTGGTTGTAAGGTGTTCTGGTAACGCCTTCCAGTGTTTCGATACGGGAAAACTCCAACAACATCCGTTTCATATAACGCTGGAATTCAAAAATACTGCTCCATTCCTGCCAAGCGAAAGTCGTTTGCCACATATACCAGAAATTGGTGGTGAAGAAATGATCGTCAAACCAATCTCGAATCGTCACGTTATCCAGATCGTTCTCATCGGCAAAGAAGAGTTTGACCATTTTCATACGGTCTTTGGTATCAAATCCCATATCCGTCACCGGAAGTCTTGTTCCTTCTTTGTCAATCAATCTAGCATTGGCATGGGTTGGATTGGCGTGGTCGAAAGCCAGGATTTCATCTTTTACGGAAATATTCGGCACTTCTAGCGAAGGTATTCTGGAGGTTAAATCCCAAAAGTTCTCATAGGTTTCTTCATTCAGCATCCTGCCACCACGGCAAATGAAGCCTTTTTCCTTGCTTCCCGCGCCATCGTTGCTTCCTCCCAAAATTGGTAAAGCTTCGATAATGTGGATGTTTTCTCCTTTGAAGCCGCCGTCTTCCACCAAATAAACGGCTCCTGCTAAACTGGCTAATCCGCCTCCTACAAAGTAGGCATGTCTGTTCTGATTGTCTAAACTCATATTAATATTTTTAAGTGATGTGTTCAATTAAGTAATTCTTTATCCTTTATTTTTCGGCAATATTCGCTGCCCAAATACAATGGGTTGCCATGTTTCTCGGACCAGAAACCATCCAGCAAATCATCGGCCAGGCATCTGTAAACGGCCACGCCTTTGTAAACCAGCTGATCTTCTCCTACATAGCGGAAGTTGATGACTAAAATATCATCCCGGAAAAATCCATTGCCAGTCTGTACATGGTTGCCTATTGTCCAGCGGGCAAGGATGCGATTGTTTTGATCTGTTTTTAAATTGAGTATAGCGTGGTAAGTCACGCCACTGTCATCCTGATTGGTGCCTTCTACCATGTAATTTCCTACGAGATCTTCTGCTTTCATTGATTCTTTTTCCTATACAAATTTAGAGGTTAAGATTTAGTTTGTTGGGTTTGGAGCGGTATTTTATTAATAAATACAATGCATATCATATCAAGAAAATGTGTGACAGTTTCTTTATTTTGAAAATAATTAAAAACCGGTTTAACATATTTTTAGCATTGAAAAAGATTTCATCGGCATTATATTTTCTTAGTCATTGGCATATTAACACCAAAAAATAAATGTTATGTCAAAGAAAATTGCAATTCTTGCAACCAATGGTTTTGAAGAAAGTGAATTGAAATCCCCTAAAGAATACTTAGAACAACAAGGCTGGACAGCCGACATTGTAAGCCCTGAAAGTGGTTCTATTAAGGCATGGGCAGAGAAAGATTGGGGAAAAGAATATCCTGTAGATAAGGTGCTTGATAATGCTTCTGCGTCGGATTATGATGCGCTGGTGTTACCTGGTGGCGTTATCAATCCAGATCAGCTGAGAACCAATGATAAGGCGATAGCTTTTGTTCAGGATTTTTTTAAACAACATAAACCTGTTGCGGCAATTTGCCACGGTCCACAAATCCTCATCAATGCAGGCGCAGTAGAAGGTAGAAAGTTGACTTCGGTTAATTCTATAAGTATTGACCTTAAAAATGCGGGTGCCATCTGGGAAGATAGTGAAGTGGTTACAGATAATGGTTTGGTAACCAGTAGGACTCCAAAAGATTTGCCGGCTTTTAATGCCAAAATGGTTGAGGAGATCAAGGAGGGGAAACACGAAGACCAAAATCTCTAACCCCAAATCATAAATATTTTTAAAGCCCGTTTTTTCGGGCTTTTTTTGTGCAAGAATGATAGATTTTATTGGCGTGATTGAAGGTTAATTTCGTAAATTTGCAGCGTTTTTCCGGAGCGTAATATCTGGAAGGTAGTTATTAAAGTTGATTGATTGAATTGTCATCTGATGAAAGCTAAAGGTTATTTGTTGGCTGTTGTGGCAGCTGTTACCTATGGGGTAATTCCTCTGTTTATTTTACCCATAAAAGCGGCCCATTTTTCTATGGATGTTACCCTTTTTTACAGGTTTTTTATTTCGGCTGTTTTTATTTTGGCTATTCTTTTTTATAAGAAAGAAAGTCTTCTTATCAATTGGCGCGAACTCATGATTTATATAGTAATTGGAGTCCTGTTCGCACTAAGCTCGGATCTGCTGTTCATAGCCTATGACTACTTATCTGCGGGCATTGCATCTAGCATACTGTTTATTTATCCAGTAATTGTTGCTATGCTGATGGCACTCTTTTTCCGTGAAAAAATTACGCGTATTACAGCATTATCACTTATGATAAGCTTGGCAGGCATTTATCTGTTGAGTACCAATGGTTCTTTGCTTAAAATTAATTTTACCGGCTTGTCAATCTCTATGCTGAGTGCCCTGTCTTATGCTGCTTACATTGTTATTGTTAATAAGGCTAAACTCACCGGTTCGGGGCTCAAGACTACTTTTTACTCCCTGTTTTTTTCGGCGGTGTTTTACTTTTTCAAAACTTTATTCTCCGGCGAATCTTTACTGTTGCCTAATATAGATCTATTGTATGATATTACGTTGTTTGGGTTGATAACGTCTGTAATTTCCGTAACGGCATTGGTTTATGCCATCAAGCTAATTGGTTCTACGCCTACCTCCATTATGGGAGCGCTGGAGCCTGTTGTAGCTGTTTCAATCAGTGTATTGCTATTTAGTGAGAAATTATCGCCGGTATTAATTTGTGGTATTATATTAATATTAACGGGTGTTATTATCAATATTATTGCGGACAGCAGAAGGGTTCATTATTAGATTTTAATTTTAATTCTGGTCAGCGTCGTGCCATTTTATTTCGTGGTAACCCAATCTGATGCTCCTGCGGATAAGGTTTTCTGAAGGTAAGACTGACATCTTCCCTTAGGCTGTTTGATATTTCCTGAGATTTTTCCTCATCCATCGCATATCTAGGATCGGCTATCAGTGGCATCTTGGCCATTTTTGTAATGGTAACAGTTGGGAAATGATAATCTACCTCCACAGTACCAAGAAGAAGGTAGATTCCACCTTCCCTAAAGGGAAACCGTGCCAGGCTACTGGGAAAATGAGCTGTATCAAAATATTGCCCTTCGGCATCAATCCAGGTCCCAAAATACATGCTGCCACTTTCTATAGGGACATGTTTTCTGGAGATAAGGTAAGCCAGCATTTTCACCTCTTTTTTGTGATAACTGACAAGGTCTCTCACCATAACGTTCCCTCGATATTTTGTTTTTAACAAATCAAATATCGAGTGACTTACGGGGAAACCCAATATTTCAATTTCATCAAAGGCATCTTCAAAAACGTTTCTTTGGATAACAGGCAGTTGGTAATCTTTTTGAGGCTCGTCAAACAAACACTGTGTTTTGATACGTTGGTGGTTTTTGTTCAATAGGAACATGGCTTCTATCAAAAGTTCATGTTTCTGTTTTCCTGTAAATCGGAAAGCTCCCGTTAATATTAGAGTTTGCAGCCCTTCTGTACCAATATTGATTCTTTTGAAAAAATCTTCCAAGGATCTGTAATTGCCATTGTGTTTTCTTTCTTCGGGAATCAATTGTTTTAAGGTTATTTCGAGTTTTTCTATGTGCATAAAACCCAGGTAAACTGCTTTTCCGTAAACTGTAGTCTCATAATCGCTCAGGTTGACGCAGGGGAGATGTATTGTAGCACCAGACATTTTAGCTTCGTGGATGTAAACCTCTGTCCGGTAAAAACCACCACCGTTGTTGATCGCCGAAACCATAAACTCTATAGGGTAGTAGGCCTTGAGATAAAGGCTCTGATAGCTTTCTACAGCGTAAGAGGCCGAATGTGCCTTGCAAAAAGAATAACCTGCAAAGGATTCAATTTGCCGATAGACTTCTTTGGTGAGCGGTTCTGGATGACCTTTTTCTTTGCAAGAGTCAAAAAAATCATTTTTAAGCTTTTGTAAAGAATCCAGGGATCTGCCTTTGCCACTCATGGCTCTTCTTAAAAAGTCACCGTTTTCTGCAGAAACACCTCCAAAATGTAAGGCAATTTTTATCACATCTTCCTGATAGACCATAATGCCATAAGTCTCGCCTAGTTCCTTTTTGAAAACATCATGGAAATACTCAAATTGATCTGGATGATTATGCCGGAAGATATACTCGCGCATCATGCCACTTTGTGCAACACCGGGGCGGATGATAGAGGATGCTGCTACCAAAACTTTATAATTATCACACTTTAACCGCCTCAGCAGGCCACGCATGGCAGGGCTTTCTATATAAAAACATCCAATGGTTTTGCCAATACTTAGGTATTGGTTGCACAAGGCCTCATTTTTTGAGAGGGATGTATCCTGTATATCGATCTTGATACCTCTTTTTTCTTCAATAAGCTGCACGGTATCCTTTATGGTGCCTAGACCTCTTTGGGAGAGGATGTCAAGCTTTTCCAGGCCAATGCTTTCGGCCACATTCATATCAAACTGAACGATTGGGAAACCTTTTGGTGGCATTTCCAAGGCAGAATAGGTGGTAATAGGTTCTTCGGAGATCAAGATGCCGCAGGAATGCATACTTCTTTGATTAGGAAAATTTTTCAGCATGGCCTCGAAATGATGAATTTTTTTTATCACACTGTCGTCATCATCATCTTTTGGCTTTTTAGCGAGCATATCAAGCTCGTCCTTGGGAAGTCCAAAAGCTTTTCCCAGTTCCCGAAATCTGGATCTGCTTTTGAACTCCACATTGGTGCCACAAAAAGCGACATGGTCTTTGCCATATTTATCAAAAATATATTTTAAAATAGTATCCCGATTTTTCCAACTCCAGTCTAGGTCAAAATCTGGTGGAGTCTTTCGGTTAAGGTTAAGAAATCGCTCAAAATACAAGTCAAGCTCCAGCGGACATATATCGGTAATGCCTATACAATAGCTAACAATAGAATTAGCGCCGCTACCACGGCCTACATGCATAAAGCCAATGCTGTTGCTATACTGCACAATATCCCATGTGATAAGGAAATAGGCCGAAAAATTCAAAAGGTCTACAACTGCAAGTTCTTTGTCTACACGGGCCTTGGCGCGACCGTCATCATTTGGGTATCGGCGGCTAAGTCCTTCATAAGCCAGTTTTTTCAAAAATAAGAAATCTTCTTCTTTGCTTTTTGTATAATACTTTTTGTTTTTTGGTGCCTTTGCATCAAACTCAAAGTTACATTGTTCCACTATCCATGCTGTATTTGTAATAATTTGGGGATAATGTCTGTAACGGTAGAGCAGTTGTTTTTTGTGGACGAAAAATTCGTTATCTTGGCAATAATCATGCTCATTTAATTGGGAGATAAGACTGTTGCTGTCTATAGCTCTCAGCAGTTTATGGAGCTCGTAGTTTTCATTTTTGTCATCATAGTTATAGGTGACCGGGTGCAGGATAACCATTTTAGTAATTAAGGATTTTAGCGTTGGCTGTATCAGCAGATTTAGTTCATTCTCCCGAATTCCCACAAACTCATAATCGTTTAATTTTTCCGGGATATTTTGAATAGGATAGATCACCCATGTATTTTCTAGAGAGGGATTTTTTTTCGGGATCTCAGTTCCTTCGCAGTTATGGCTGGTAAGCATTGCGTTAACTTCTGCAATGCCTTTTGCATTTTTTGCAAGGCAGATATAGTAGAGCTCATTTTTAACCCTTATCTCCACACCTACAATTGGTTTGATATTATTTTCAAGACATAATTTGTAAAAGGTGTAGATTCCGGTAACGGTATTAATATCTGTGAGTGCCAATGTTTTTAACCGATGTTGAGATGCCTGTTGTACAAGCTCTTCTACAGAGATTGTCCCGTAGCGCAAACTGTGATATGTATGACAATTGAGAAACATAATCTTAGTATCTTTTATAATCTTATATCTTGGTAGGTTCAAATCCCGATGCACGCCCCACGCTGGCCGTCCCAAACCTATTTTTGATATGATCCATCGCTTGGTAAAGCGAAATGAGCTCTTCTGTATCTTCAAAAAGATCCATTTGATGGCAGCCATGTACCAAGCCCGTGAATCTCACGCCAATCAACCGAATCCTCATACGCCTTGTATAGGTTTTCTTGAAAAGTTCCAGTACAAGCCTTAGTAAAATATGGTCTGCTGAGGTGTAGCAAACTTTTGACTGTTTGGTTTCAGTATCAAAGTTGGCATATCTTATTTTTACCGCTACGGTTGAGGTCAACCATTTTTCTTTCCTTAACTGATAGCAGAGTTGTTCCACCATTCCGGCCAGTATATTCCGGATATTGGGGATGTCAATACTGTCTTCGGTAAAAGTGTTTTCTGTAGAAATAGATTTTCTTTCTGAATAGGGTACTACCGGAGAATCATCTATGCCGTTTGCTTTTTTCCAAAGCGTGATGCCGTTTTTACCCGTCAATTCCTGTAAAACATCCACTGGCATCTCTGCAAGGGTTCGGATAGTTCTGATACCCAGTCTAGAAAATAACTGATAAGTTTCGGGTCCCACCATAGGGATTTTTTTTACAGATAAAGGATTGAGGAAAGACCGTATGTCCTTCGGTTTAATTTCTAGCTTGCCGATAGGTTTTGCTTCTCCCGTAGCAATTTTGGATACAGTCTTGTTGGTAGAAAGCGCAAAACTGATAGGGAGCCCGGTCTGTTTTTTTACGGCAGCGGCAATATCACTTGTCCACCTGAAGCATCCAAAAAACTGATCCATCCCAGAGAGATCCATATAAAACTCGTCTATGCTGGCTTTTTCCAAAACTGGCACTTTTTCCCGGATAATATCTGTTACCAAGTGGGACATATCAGAATAATAAGCCATATCACCTTTCACAAGTTTGGCGTCGGGACACAATCTGAAGGCCATCTTGAGGGGCATGGCACTGCGGACACCAAATTTTCTGGCTTCGTAGGAGCAAGATGCTACTACACCACGGTCGCCACCACCTATGATAACCGGGATTCCGTTCAGTTCAGCATTTTTTAATCTTTCGCATGAGACAAAAAATGTATCCAAATCCATATGTGCAATTGTTCTATCCATGTGACAAAAATAGATACAATTTGTATCTATTTTATTATATTTGCTGATATAAATTGTATCAATGTCGATTTTTTCAAATAACATCAGGTTTTTAAGAAACCGTAAAAACCTTTCACAGCAGGAGTTGGCAGATGAAATTATGTTAACTAGGGTACGTTATTCAAAATATGAAAGTGGAAGATCCGAAGCACCCTATGAGGTTTTAATTAGAATATCAAAATATTTCAACATTAGTATAGATCTTTTATTGACTTTAGATATCAGTAAGTATCCTTTGGATGATATCCTAAACCTGCCTAGTAACAAGATTCTCTTGCCTATTGTTGTAGATGCAGATGGTCATAATTATATAGAAATTGTTCCTCAAAAAGCTTCAATGGGATATTTACAAGGTTTTAGTGATCCCGAGTATATAGAAAACCTTCAGAAAATGTATTTGCCTTTTCTGCGAAACGGAAAGTACAGAGCCTTTTTGGCAGATGGCGATTCTATGCCGCCTTTTGTAGACCAGTCTGTGATTATTGGTCAATATGTGGAGAAATTGGAGGATCTCAAACCGGATAAGTCTTACATTTTTGTTACCAAAGAAGGGATTACTTATAAAACTTTTGTCAGGAAAAATGACAAATCTATCACGGTATGCGCTGACAATCTTTTCTACGCAGCCTATGACATTGACCTAGAAGATATTTCTGAGATGTGGCTTTTTGTACAGGGGATTTTACCCAAAGATTACCGACCTCATTATTTGCCGGATCAGGCCAATATAAGAAGTATCTTGGATGATGCCAAGCGCAGTATTGGTTATCTGGAAAGCATTATGCTTGGTGTAAAAAAGGACTGAGTTATCCCATTAAGCAAAGTTGAATTATAAAAAAAATTACAATGCAGAAGTTAAGTTTATTTGATACAGAAGCATTTTACGAATTTCCGGAGAATCTCTTGGAGTACAGGGAACATTTTCTGAACCGTGATGAAGCCGATTATTTGAAAGACCATCTTTTAACTACTGTTCCTTGGGAGCAGCACAATCAAAAGATGTATGATAAAATGGTGGTTACGCCGCGGCTAACTGCCTGGTATGGCGATGCGCAATATTATGAGTCAGCAGATCGTAAAACACCTGTAAAAACATGGATACCGGAACTCTTGCTTCTGAAGCAGCGTATAGAAGCAGCCTTTGGTTATCGTTTCAATGGGGTTTTGCTTAATCTCTACCGTAACAATAATGATTCGGTAGCCTGGCACCGGGATAAGCAAAGCCGCTATGGTGATAGGCCGGTTATTGCATCATTAACCTTGGGACAAACCCGCAATTTTGATTTTAGAAAAAAGGATCACCATAAGAGTAAATATAGCTTGCCGTTGCCGCATGGCTCGCTGCTCATAATGAAGGGAGATTTACAGGAGCATTGGGAGCATAGGATTGCCAAGTCTGCAGTCCCAATGTCTGAACGTATTAATCTTACTTTTCGGTTACTATTGGATAAAAAATGATTATTCTTAATAATAATTTAAAAGAAAAATCATCGCTGAATTGGGAATCAGAAAGTAATCCCAAGCTCAAGCAAAAAATTAAAGCAACTCAAATTGAGTTGCTTTAATGATATAAATGTTTTAAATCTTAGGCTTGAGCTGTTTCAGACTTACGAAAAACTTTAAACAGAAAATAACCACCAACCAAACTCAATAAAATAAATAATCCAAAGCTTATCAGAGAAAACAGTTTCCCTTTTTCGATAACAGCGGGTTCAAATTTCATTTCGATTTTATGTTGCCCTGCCGGGACGTAAAGCGCTCTTAAAAGGTAATTCGCTTTAATGTAATCTACTTTGTTTCCGTCCAAATAAACATTCCAGCCATGCGGATAGTAAATTTCTGAAAAAACTGCTAACTGAGGTGTTTTGGAAGAGGATTCAAATGATAATTCGTTCGGTTGGTAAGTTTTCAAATTTAAAAACGCGGTTGAATCCTTTGCTAGATTTTTTCCGTTGAAATACGATTTGTCATCCTTGGAAATGACAGCAATTTGTTTTGTATCAACATTCCCGGTCTCGTTCAGTTCTTGATTAGGGTTATTCACAAATTTGATGTCAGAAACAAACCAGGCGTTACCATTGGCTTCAGGATTTGGCGTAATCTGAGGTTTTTGGAGGTTCCCAACTAGGAAGTATTTGGTATTCAGCATGTTCAGTATCCGTATGGTTTTGACCTGATCTGTGGTTGAAAAATACTGATTGATAAGATCGTCATAACGTCTCAGTTTCACCGCATGATAACCGCCTATGGATGATTTGAAATAAGATGTATTGGTCTCGCTGAAAGTCCCCAAAACATTATTGAAAATCCTGTAATGATCCTTGTCTTTATCCGAGATGGTTTGCAAGGCTTTATTCACTTCGGTCTGCTGCAAAAGGCTTTGGACAAAAGAATCATTGCCGGCTTTGCTCATCAGGTATTCCGAATTTTCTGTCTGGAAAGGATTGTCCGCAAATGTTTTATCAACAAAATTATCATCGTTCAAATAGCGCCTGTTAACCGTCCAAAGATCAAACAAACTTACAAAGCCGATGATGATGAGTGCGATGTTGACTTTCAGTTTTTTCTTAAGGACCAAGAATAGTGCGGCAGCTGTTATCAGTACATAAACGATGGCTTTCAGGGCATCTGCCTGAAACATTTTGTAACGTTCATCCACCAAATAATCCAGGATATAAGGCGGAAGGTAGGTTTTTTCATTCGCTGTATAGAAGCCTAAAATTCCTTTTCCAAAAAGTGTTAATAATAATGTAACGCCCAAAACAGACCCCGAAACGTAGAGTAATGTTTTTTTCTTTTTTTCTTCGGATAAATGGTTGTTGGTAAAGAATTGATACAGCCCAAGAATAGCGATAAAAGGGAAGAGGAATTCTACCACCACCAAGATTGAAGATGGTGCGCGGAACTTGTTATACATCGGAACATAATCGATGAAGAAATCTGTCAAAGCAGGGAAGTTGCTGCCCCAGGCTAATAAAACCGTTAATACAGAAGAGCCTAAAATCCAATACCGGTACTTTTTCCCGGCAAAGAAAAACCCTAAAACCGCTAAGAAACACACCACGGCACCCTGATAAGCCGGACCTGACGTACTTGGCTGATCGCCCCAGTAAGTGGCACTGCCAAAACCTTTTATCATCATGTCATATTCCTGCTGGGATTTGATGTTTTCCTGCGCCAGTTCCTGGATATGCTCCATAATTTTGTCTGAGCCTTCTTCTTGGCTTCCGCCGCCCATTAGTCTTGGGATAAAGAGATTCAGTGTTTCCAGCTTTCCATAGCTCCACATGGTGATGCTGGCATGATCCATCCCCGATTTGCCAGCTGTGTGCGATTCGTTATTCAATATTTGCTTTCCGCGTACAGTTTCTTTAACATATTCGGCATTTGCCATGATTCTTTGGGAATTCATTCCAACGCCTAGGATAACTCCCAAGCCAACAATCCCTGACGAAATAAGGAAATGCTTCCATTCGATCCTGCCTTTTATCGCGCGCACCAGTTCCGAAAGGAATAAGAACCCTAATCCAAGGAACAGGTAATAAGTCATCTGTGGGTGATTGGCGCAGATCTGCAGGCCTGCAAACAACGTGGTGACAATGAACCCGAGAATATATTTTTTACGGATATAAACCAAAAGAATACCGGCCAATAAAGGGGCGAAATAAGCGATGGTGTGTACCTTACCATTATGCCCGGCTGCAATTATAATATAAAAATACGTTGACAAGCCAAAAAATGTAGCGCCCAACAAAGCGTATTTCCAGTTTCGGACAGCTACCATTCCCAGAAAGAAAAACCCTGCAAACAATAAAAACAGATAGTTGGCAGGTTTTGGCAGGAACATAAAGATATCATCTATCTTCTTGATAACATCACCACGAAACTGTGCGCCTGTTTGGTAAGTTGGCATGCCGCCAAACATGGCATCACTCCAGTAAGTTTCCTTATCATTATTTGCGCGGTATTGCAAAAGCTCCTCCGCACCGCCTTTGTAAAATACAATATCATGCTGCATTAGCCGCTTTCCTGAAATCACAGGGTTGGCATAAAGCATTGCCAATACAATAAATATAATGAGGCTTGCTGCAATATAAAGGAGGTTTTTTTTGTTTTTGAACATAATAAATGATTAGTTATCAATGGTTAATAAGTTTGTAAGAAGTTTCTTTCAACTTATTATTTTTAAAAATCCAAATTTAATATTAAAAAACCTTTCAGACTTAATAATCTGAAAGGTTTTATTTATTTCAAGCGTTTGTAATAAACAATTCTAATGTTTATCCTCTTTCACTTCCTCATAGTCCACTGTTTCCGCATCCCAGTTGACCTTCTTTTTCGGGGCCTTTGTGGTGTTGGTTTTAGTGGTCTGCTGTTGGTTTTTGGGGTTAAGTGCCGGGAAATTTTTATAAAATGCATTGAAGAATAACCGTTTCAGGATATTCCATACAAAGAATATAATGATGGTTGCTAAAATGAATTCAAAAATATATTTCATTCCTTTTCTTATTTATAGGATGGATTGATAACAATAGATGTGGTTGAATTTTTGCTCATGCTTTGCGTTTGTTTACCATCAGACAAGCTCTCTTTCTGATTGGTTTTTACAGACAGGTTCTGGTTCAGCACCCAGCCTGTATTTTCATCAATGATGATTTTACCGCTCTGCGAACCGCTCATACTCATAGAGTGGGTCATGCCGTTTTTAGTCTGTTTGTCAGACTTAGACGGGATCACGCCGCTCACCGAGATTTCAGCTTTGCCGTTTTCTACCTTTACAAGGCTGAAGGTTTGCGTTTGTTTCAGTTTACCTGGTACAACATCTTCAGACTCCGTCCATTTCTCTCCAATTTTTGCCCCTTTGGAAGGGATCAGTTTCAGGTTTTTGCTTAGTTGCTCCTTCATCATAGCCTCGTTAAAGCCTGCTTTAAAGCTTTCTATAATAGCATCCTGCTGTTTTTTGTCTTTTACGGTCCCTGCAATTGCTTTTCTAAGGTTGGTGTACACAGCATCAAAACCTGTAACCGACTTGATGTCTCCGGATGCATCCATTTTCACATCCAATTTATTACCAGCTAAGCCTTTGCTTACAAGATAGTCCATTTTCAGGCCTTCTTCTTTTGGGGCAGCCTGTTTGGTGTCTATAGAAACCGTTTTACCATTGGCTGTGCTGGACATCCTTTTGCCCACCATATTCAGGGTAAGGTCGTAGATGTTGTTTTTGAAATCATTCACGGTTACAGACATCTCATCCGTTGTTTCGTTGGTGCCAGTCATCGTTTTTCCATCTGGCGAAGTCAGGGTTTGAATCTCTCTCTGGTAAGATACAAGCGGGTAAGTTTGCCCTTTTTCTAGGATGAATTTTTGTTTGTAAACGCCGCTGCTATCGGAGATTGCTTTTGGTTTAGCAGCCTCTTCTGGCGTCACTTCTACCGTTACGGTTTCGGTTTTTCCGGTTTTAGGATCCACACGGGTTACCGTTTTTGTTTCCTTTTTACAAGCCGTTAATGTTATTGCAAGAAGCGCAAGCGCAGTTATTTTTTTCATAAATGATATTTGATGAATGATCGTTCCATCATTCTGTTTTACTTATAATAATTATTTTGGCAATTCCCTCGCCACCGCATTTCCCCGAGCTCGGGTCGGGCTATCCACTACTATCTTTTTGTTGAGCCAAGGCATTCCCACCGCTTCACAAAAAGGATAATCGCTTCTATCCCTATCGCATTTCCAGTTTGGTGTCTAAATAGATGAAAGAAACGTGATAAAACACTTACAGTTAACTGTTTTATCCTAAATTGTTTCCCATGACTTAATATCACATTCCCCAGAAACACTCCAACTCTCAGACTCTCAGAATCTCTAACCCAACTTCTGTCTCACCGCTTCATAAAGGATGGCACCGCAAGCTACAGAGACGTTCAGGGATTGTGTTTTACCTTCTATCGGAAGTTTTATTTTTTCATCAGCGTGGTGCAACACTTCTTTGGAGATGCCTGTTTCCTCATTTCCCATCACAATGGCGCAGGGTTCTTTAAAATCGACATCATATATCAATTTCTGCGCCTTTTCTGTTGCCGCAAAAACAGAAACACCACTTTGCTGAAGAAAATCTACTGTATGTGCCAGGTTTTTCTCTTTGCAAATTTTGATATTGTAAATGGCGCCGGCCGACGTTTTGATGGCGTCAGAATTAATAGGAGCTCCACCTTTTTCCGGGATAACCACAGCATCTACGCCGGTACATTCGGCTGTTCTGCAAATGGCACCAAAGTTCCTTACATCTGTCAATCTGTCAAGAACCAGGATAAAAGGTGTTTTCCCGGCTTCGAAAAGCTGAGGCAGGATGTCTTCAATCTTATGGAAAGGAACATCAGAGATAAAAGCCACCACACCCTGATGGTTTTTTCTTGTAAAGCGATTCAGTTTTTCCACCGGCACATAATTCGGGCGAATCTTGTGTTTTGCCAAAAGTTGTTTCAGCTCAATATAGATTTCGCCTTGCAAGGCATTCTGAACAAATATTTTGTCCACCGTTTTTCCGGCTTCCAGCGCTTCCATCACGGGGCGAAGTCCAAATATAAAATCGTCTTTTTTCTGATCGTTCATTAATAAGAATTTGATTGGCAAAAATAAGGCTTTTACAAATGCTTTTCTCTTAATAAAATGGTAAATTCTAATAATCTGCCCAATTTTTCATCAAATCAAAGTTAAAAATCAGAAAGATCAGGCGGTTGATTTTGCTTTGAAGAAATTAAAATGTTAGTGATTTTGAATGTTTGAATGCTTTAAGAATTTCGTAAAATTACTGATGTTATCACAGAATCTTTAATAAATATCTTTTCATGAACTATCTATGACTTGTTTATGGCTTAGCCATGAAGTATCCATAGCTTATCTATACAAGAGATCCGATTGAAAAAAGCTGTTATTTTTATGAATAACTTAATGGGTTGTGCGTCTTTAAATTGTTTTTAAAGACTGATCTGCTTGGGATAATTTTAATTTCTTCCTTTACAAACTTAGACCTTCACCTATCAACGCTCGTTTTTGGGAAAGGATGTAACCGTAGTGGATGCATTCGTGCATATTATTGAAAATGATCGCATCCTGAATGTTTTTGAGGTCTATCCCAAAGCTGGTGGAATAGGGCGTATAATCCGCAAAAAAATCCGAGTCATAATCCTTCATTAGTATTTTAGACGTTTCTATGAGTAAAAATGCCAAGTCTTCCATCTCGCTAGGTTTAACATCTACATTGGCAAAAGTCCCTTTTTTATAGGTTTCTATCCAATATTTATCAATACGGAACTGGTTGCCACTCAGGTAATAACAAAGCAGTTGCTGCTGGGCAATACAGTGGGCAATATTCCAGTAAATATTATTGTTGAACCCATCCGGGATGGTGAGCAGGTCTTTTTCAGAAGTGTTTTGTAAAATTTCCAACAGATTTTTTCTAATCTGTCTATGATTGGCAAAATGATAATTCATTATAATGAGAAAATTTATTCAAATTTATGCTATTTCTTTTATCTGTCGATGATAAGTAGGAATGATTAACAGAATTCTGTTATTGGGAATCAATATTATTGCCTTTGTATATTATGAATTTCCTTTTAACAAATATTTAACGCAAGATTAGCAGTTGTTTTGTTGGGTATTACTGGTTTTTATATGAAATTTACCAATTATTTTTAATATCACCATGTCAGAATTGAATCAAGCAGAAGATATCAAACAACTTACAGAGAAGGTAAAAGAACAGAATTACTTTTTTTCTATTTTAAAACAAGAGATCAACCGGGTTATCATCGGTCAAGAGTATATGATAGACCGCCTGTTGATCGGGCTTTTGGGTAACGGTCACGTTCTTTTGGAAGGTGTTCCCGGCCTGGCCAAGACGCTGGCTATAAAAACTTTGGCAGATGCAGTGCATGGTCAGTTTTCGCGTATCCAGTTTACCCCGGATCTTTTACCCGCCGATGTTGTGGGGACAATGGTCTATAATGTCAAAGACAACGATTTTTCCATAAAAAAAGGACCGGTGTTCGCTAATTTTGTTTTGGCGGATGAGATCAACCGGGCACCTGCCAAGGTGCAGTCTGCGTTACTGGAAGTTATGCAGGAGAAGCAGGTAACTATTGGTGACGAGACAATGCCTCTTCCTAAGCCATTCCTCGTATTGGCCACGCAAAACCCTATTGATCAGGAAGGGACTTACCTTTTGCCGGAAGCTCAAACCGACCGTTTTATGCTTAAATGCAAAATTGATTATCCCGAGTTTGAAGATGAAAGAAAAGTGATGCGAATGGTATCTACTCAAGATTTCCCAGAAATCAGGCAGGTGGTGAATCTGGAGCAGATTGTGGAGGCCAAAAAGCTGATCAATCAGATTTATCTGGATGAGAAAATAGAGAAATATATTCTGGACATGGTTTTTGCTACCCGCTATCCAGAAAAATATGGGTTGTCTGATCTTAAGAATTACATCAGTTTCGGTGCTTCGCCGCGAGCCAGTATCAATTTGGCCATTGCGTCCAGAGCTTATGCCTTTATCAAAGGTCGTGCTTTTGTAATCCCAGAAGATGTAAAGGAGATAGCTAAAGATGTGTTGAGACACAGGATTGGATTAAGTTTCGAAGCAGAGGCAGAGAATGTATCCCAAGACGACATCGTAAATAAAATCTTAGGCAAAATACAAGCGCCTTAAATTTGGTTGTTAGTTGATGGTTGTCAGCTGTCCCATCAAGAGATGCCTGAAAACTATCAACAGACAACCGACAACATCATTATAATAAACTTGGGCTATTTCAGTGTAAATTCTATGAAAACAAGCTGATACTGGCCAAGACTTAGATATGGAAATCCAAGACATTGTCAAAAAAGTAAAGCAAATCGAAATCCGCACCCGAAAGAAAACGGAGGCATCGCTTATGGGGCAGTACCACAGTACTTTCAAAGGACAGGGGATGACCTTTGCCGAAGTGCGGCAGTACCAGATTGGCGATGACACCCGAAGGATGGACTGGAACAAAACGGCGCGTTTCCGCGAGCCATTTGTGAAAGTGATGGAAGAGGAGCGGGAGCTCACCATGATGCTGCTGGTGGACATTTCCGCTTCGATGAACTATGGCACCAAAACACAGCTGAAACGCGAATATGTGGCAGAGGTATGTGCGTCCCTTGGTTTTTCCGCTGCGGCGAATAATGATAAAGTAGGACTGATACTGTATGCGGATAAGGTGCTGAAAGTGGTGCCGCCACAAAAGGGAAGAAAGCATATACTGTCTATCATCAGCCATATCCTGACCGCAGATTATATACCTGCTAAATCCAATGTAGATGTGGCTTTTAATTATATGATGAGTGTTTTTAAAAGGAAATCCCTGGTTTTTGTATTGTCTGATTTTGAGGATGATTTTGATCAAAAAATACTCAACGTCACCGCTCGTAAACATCAGCTTTTGGGACTTCGTATTTACGATGAAAAAGATATGGAAATCCCGGATATCGGCTATGCGCTGTTCCGAGATTCCGAGACTGGTGAACAAGTCTGGGCCAATACTTCCAGTTCGCGCTGGCGCTATGAATTTGCAGAGCAGCAGAAACAAAAAATGCGAAGGGTGAAAGAAGAATTTGAGACTTCTTCTGCCCATTTACTAGACATTAAGACTTCTGATGATTATAGCAAATCCTTGTATCAATATTTTAAAAAGTAAATAGAACAGCCAAGAACAAATAATCCAGAATAAAGACTCTTAACTGATAATTAAATCAATGCCGTACAGATTATTTAAAATATTTTTTTCGTTTTTTATATTCTTTTTTTCTTTAGGATTTTCACAAACCTTATCCTCCAATCTTGATAAAACCACTTTGGCATTGGGCGAGGTGGCTGTTTTCAAAATTCAGATTCTGGATCTTGGGGGAAAGGACGTTCAGATTGCGCCCAAAAATGAGCTGCTGCCTTTTCATTTTGAGATGGTGAATGACAGTATTGCCAAGCAGAAAGATATCTACCTTAGGTCTGTGAAATTTGCGATTTTTCAGGAAGGTAAATTTAAGATTCCCGAAATCGAAGTGAAGGTGGGCGGCAAGGTTTTCAAAACGATTCCGTATGAAGTAGAAGTCATTAATACGGCCAAAAAAGGCGATCAGATTAATGATATTATGAAAAACAAAGAAGTAGAACTGAATGTTAAAGATTATTGGGATCTCTACAAATTCTATGTCTTGCTGGCTTTGCTTATTATTGCTATCATAGTACTCATCATTGGTATTATCAAATGGGGAAGAAAGCGCAAAACCAGTCCTGTGGTCACTACTAACCAAACACTTAAAGATCTGGAAAAACTGCGGAAGAAAAATTATATTGAGAATGATAATTTCCGTGCTTTTTATGTAGAATTGATTGATATTACCAGGAAATTTATAACCCAACAATATCGGATTCCGGCAGATGTTCTGTTGACGGACGACCTAATTGATTACATGAAAAATACCAATGCGATCTCTCAAGAGAACGAGCGTATTGTAGAAGATATATTTTTGCGTGGTGACCTGGTGAAATTTGCCAAAACCATCCCTACAAGAGAGTTGATGGGCAAGGATTTCGAAGATATTAGAGCGTTTGTAAAGCGGTCTACAAAAGATGTGGAAGTAGAGAATCTCAGAAGCATGAATGCTGCAGAAGAAGGTAATCTGCGCAAGATGTAAATCATCAAATTAATTATTTATCACTTAAAATATTCGCGTGAATTTCGAGTTTTACAGTCCGTGGTTTTTATTGCTTTTTATAGTTTTCATTCCTTTGTTAATTAGGGATGCCGGCAAGAAGAAGAGTAGGGGGATTGCTGTGCCAACGGTCAATCATATGCAGGGCAACGGCAGCATTTCTGCGGTGATGACCTTCCTGAAACTGTCAAAGTATCTCATTCTTTCCGCACTTATTATCGGATTGGCAAGGCCTAGGACTTATACGATTTCACAAGATCGGGATGAGACCAAAGGTATAGATATTATGCTTTCTGTGGATGTTTCGCTCAGCATGTTGGCCAAAGACCTGGATCCTGATCGTCTAGAAGCACTTAAAAAGATTGCCATCGATTTTGTAAAGAAAAGGGAAAACGATAGGATTGGGCTGGTCGCCTATTCTGGCGAAGCTTATACCAAAGTCCCATTAACAACCGACCATCAGGTGGTCATTGATGAACTGAACCAATTGAACCCTTTGGAGTTGCAGGCCGGGACAGCTATAGGTGAAGGTTTGTCGGTAGCGGTAAACCACCTCAAAAAAAGTAAAGCCAAGAGCAAAATTATTATCCTGATGACCGACGGCGTTAATACGGTGCTGAATGCCATGCCGCCACAGATTGCCGCAGAATTGGCTAAAAATAACGGCATCAAAGTTTATACAGTGGGGATTGGAAGCAATGGGTTTGCCGCATTTCCTACCGGAACCAATATATTTGGTGATATTGTTTTTACCGAACAAAAAACTGAGATAGATGAAAATACACTTATCGATATTGCGCAACTTACGGGGGGTAAATATTTCCGGGCAACGTCTAACAGTGGCCTACAAAATGTCTATGATGAGATCAACCAGTTGGAAAAATCAGACGTGAAAACTTCCAAATTGTATAATTATGAAGAATATTTCAGGATTTTTCTTTGGATAGCTTTAGCGATTCTGGTTATAGACGCAATGTTGCGATGGGTAATTTTTAAAATTTTGAATTAAGCTGATGAATTGGTATTTAGGAAATTACTGGTATCTATTACTGTTACTGCTGTTGCCTGTTACAGGTTACTTTATCATCCACTATATCCGCTGGAAAAGCAGGAAAAGAAACCTATTTGCCGAGAGTCGGTTTCAGGATATATTGTTTGAGAAAACATCTACGTTTGCTAAGTTTTTTCCGCTGCTTTATCTTCTGGGATTTTTGTTTTTGATATTTTCTATCATTGATTTGCTGGGAGGGAAAGAGGAAATTAATGTTCAGCAGAACGTGAGCAATACGATCTTTGTTTTGGATGTCTCCAACTCTATGAATGCGCAGGATATACAGCCAAGTAGGTTGGAAGAAGCTAAAAATATCATCATCAACTCACTTCAAAAACTGACCAACGACCGCGTTGGGATTATCGTTTTTGCCGGAGATGCAACATCTGTCATGCCACTGTCCAGCGATTATTCTGCGGCGGAAAATTATCTGTTTGGTATTGAAACCAGCGTAGTCCCCAACCAAGGAACTGATTTTCTTAAGCCTATACAGATTGCAGCACAGAAATTCAAGAATATTTCCAAAGGAGCAAGAAACATCGTATTGATAAGTGATGGCGAAGATAACGAAGGTCACGAAGAGGAAGCCATAAGCCTTGCCAAAAAAGAAGGGTTCAGGATTACGACCATAGGTGTAGGAACTGAGCAGGGCGCACCAATCCCCGAATATTATTTTGGGCAGTTGATGGGTTATAAAACCGACATGTATGGCGAAACTGTGGTGTCTAAGCTTCAGACCAAAGCGCTTAAGAACATCGCCTCATCTACAGGCGGCGATTATTTGGATGGTAATCATCTGGAAGAAGTTATAGGGCAGCTTATAAAAGAACTTCATAAATCATCGGGATCTAGTACCACTAGTATCAGTTCGCAATCTGCGGTTCATTATTACCAATATTTTTTAGCCGCTTCGGTTTTCTTTTTCTTGTTGATCTATTTGTTTAACCCTAAGAAGGATTTTAATATTTAATCGCTAAAAAAGGTTCTTTAGGAAGTATTTGGATCTTTGATAATCTGCAGCATTTGTAATATCAAGATTATTGGGTTGAGTGAAATTGGGAGTTGGCGGAGTATATATCCAAGCAGATTAATAGATCCATTCTTGTCATTGTCAAAAAAAAAAAAGACCGTCTCATGAGACAGTCTATTAATATTATAAAAACCTAAGTTGTATTAAGCTTCTTCAGTTTTAGGCGCTTCTTCTTTTTTAGCAGGCGCTTCTACCGGTGCATCAGATACGATGGCAAAATCAAAGTTGTATTCAACATTTCTGTGAAGTCTGATTAATGCTGTTACATTACCAGTTCTCTTGATCGTATTACCAGGGATTTTGATATATTTTTTATCAACTACAACACCAGCTTTTGCCAAAGCAGCAGCAAGGTCAGCATTGTTGATAGAACCAAACAATTTATCACCAGAACCTACTTTTGCAGGGATAGAGATAGATGTTTTTTTCAATTGTTCTACTATTGCGTTAGCAGCAGCAACCAATTTAGCTTCTTCTTCTTTTCTAGATTCCAAAGTAGCTTCAAGCGCTGCTTTGTTTTTAGGTGTTGCCAAAAGAGCAAAACCCTGAGGTAGTAAAAAGTTACGTGCGTAACCTGGTTTTACATTCACTGTATCAAACTCAAGTCCTAAGTTTTCTACGTCTTTTTTAAGGATAATTTCCATTGTTGTTGTCTTGTTTAGATTCTAGAAGTTAGAGGTTAGAAATGAGAAGTTAGAAAATCTAATATCTGAAATCTAATATCTAATATCTAAAACAGTTAGAATTAATGATTTATTCAGCAACAAAAAGCCAAAAGCGAGGCGCTAATGGCTATTTGCAATTTTTTATTTCAAAAGATCCGCTACGTAAGGCATCAAAGCAAGGTGTCTTGCTCTTTTGATAGCTGCAGATACTTTTCTCTGATATTTAAGAGAAGTTCCTGTGTATCTTCTTGGTAAGATTTTACCTTGTTCGTTTACGAATTGTAAAAGGAAGTCTGCATCTTTGTAATCAACATGCTTAATTCCGAATTTTTTGAATCTACAATATTTCTTTTCAGATTTTGTATTGATGTCAAGTGGAGTAAGAAATTTTACTTCCGATTCGCCTCCGGCAGAGGCTTGTTTTGCCATATCGTCTATTGCCATTGTTTTAAATTTTAAAGGTTAATAATTAAGCTTTAGCAGATTTTAGTTTGCTTCTTCTTGTTACTGCATAATCTACAGCGTGTTTGTCAAGTTTAGTCGTTAGGTAACGGATTACTCTCTCATCACGTTTGAAAGCAGTTTCAAGATCTGCCACTACAGTACCTTCTCCTTTGAATTCGATAAGGGTATAAAAACCATTCTTTTTCAATTGGATAGGATAAGCCAATTTCTTAAGTCCCCAATTTTCTTTGGCAACGATTTCGCAATTGTTTGAAGTTAATAGATCTTCAAATTTTTTCACTGCTTCCTCCACCTGAGCGTCAGATAGAACGGGAGTTAAAATGAAAACAGTTTCGTAATTGTTCATAATGTTAATTAATTTTAATTAAAAATTCGAGTTGCAAAAGTACAACTTTTTTCTGAAATACAGTATTTATTTTCAAAACATTATTAGTCTAATTTCAAATATTTAAATTAATGTTTCAGGATCATGCAATCGAATAATTTTAGCACCTTTTTCCAATAGTTTCTGGTGCAGTTCCCTCGTTTCTTTCCCAACTTCATTCGCTTGTTTTCCCAGAGGGTTGTAGATAAATGATTTTTTGGAAATCCCGGCTAGAAGTGGCAATCTTCCAAAACCGATATATTGGAAATCTTCTATCATCTTGTATTGATCTTCTACTGTTTTTCCAAAGCCAAATCCTGGATCCAGGATAATATCCTTAATTCCTTTTTTTCTCAATAGATTAATTTTTTCCGAAAAAAAACGGTTGAGAGACAAGATAATATCATCGTATTTAATTTTATGATGCATGCTGCTATAATTCGGGTTGATATGCATTAATATATAAGGTAAACCTGTTTGGGCGACCGTGGCCAATAACTGTGTATCAAATTGTCCTGCAGAGATATCGTTGACCAAATCAATCCCTTCATTATAACCAAACTGCACCACATCTGAGTAGAATGTATCCAAAGAAATCAGACTTTTCGGGAATTCTTTTTTGATGAGGGAAATGACTTTGCCTATCCTTCGGATCTCTTCATCCGCTTTCAGAAAGGTGGCATTGGGGCGGGTAGATTGCGCACCGATATCAATAAAAGTGGCACCGTTTTTTAACAATTGTTCTGCCTGCTGGAGAGCAGGTTTTTCATTGTTAAATTGCCCACCGTCAGAGAAAGAATCCGGGGTAAGATTCAAGATGCCCATCAGTTTTGGTTGGGACAGATCCACGAGTTTGCCATTGCAATTGATAGAAAAAAATCTAGAAGAGTTAGAGTTGGTTATAGTGAAATCCATTGTTTTGCTTTGAATAAAAATTATTTGGTCATGGCATATACGGCAAAACTAGCCAGCCAATGATCGCCACCATAATTCCCTTGGAAAATAATAGGTAAAGCATTGGTAATAAATTTTTCCTGGATTAATTTAAATTTCTTTCCCAACGGATGATGATTTGGTAGAGCTTCAGATATGCGCTGCATGGCCCAAGCTTTGGAAAAGGATAAACCTACCAAATGCACAGTCTGGTAATCGTTAATATCGCTGATGACCGGTATCTGTTCAATATTTTCCAGGCTGCGTTTTTCATAGAAGTGGTTAATCCATTTTTTGAATTCATCTTTTGGAAGCACTCTGCTCATCAGTTCGGCAATCTCTAGGCTTGGCGAGAAAAAGTCGCTGCCGTCCGGTTCCAGGTAAGCGGGTGTTTTGGTATTGTTCAGGTAAAAAACTTTGGCCTTGTCAGACAATTCTTTCTCAAACGTTGTGTCATCCACTTGTCTTGCCCAGTCTATAGCAAAACACAAAGCGAATGCCGTGTTCGGATGCACGCCGGTTCTGTTGGGGTAGGTTTGTTTGGGCAGGTAAGCCTTCCAAAGTCTCAGGATTTCGTCAGTCAAAGGTTTTAAATTCTGATGCCATACTTTAGCCTTTGGATGATCCCATTTTGCCAATTCTTCATCCAGTTTCAGGATCCATGCCCAGCCATAAGTTCTTTCGAAGCTGTTTGCCACTTGGTACTTGGTAAAATAAGCTGCTTCTGCTTTGATTTTTTCGGGAGAAAAAGACTGGTCAAGAATTGTAATGATGAGCTCCCGATTGGCTAAGTCCGGAACTGTCCTGAGTAACCTTAACAGCATCCAGTGTCCGTGAACAGAGCTGTGCCAGTCAAAACAACCGTAGAAACTCGGATGTAGCTCTTGCGGAGTCAGGACGGCATCTTTTTCATTATTGATAACATGCGCCGTTTTGTTAGGGTAAGGCTGGTTGATACATTTCAGCGGCATCGTTGCCAATTTATTAGCCATATCTGTTGTTAGCTGGGATTGTTGGGCTTGGCAAAAACAGGAGGCAGCCAGAAGAATGGAAGTGGCAATTTTCATTCAGGATTAATTTTGAAACATAAAAATAGAGAATTTTTCCCGTTGACAATCAAATTTTGAAAACAACTAAATTTGTATCTTTGACCAATTAGACAGATTTATGCACGATACATCCGCACAGTTTGACAGCGTTATAGCTGCCTGCAGAGCGCTTTTTGAGAAAAAAATGAAAGATTACGGTACGGCATGGCGCGTGTTGCGGCCAAGTTCTATTACCGATCAGATTTATATTAAAGTTAACCGCATCCGCACTTTGCAGATGACTGATGTACAGATGGTTGACGAGAGTGAAGAAGGAGAGTTTGTGGCCATTGTCAATTATTCGATCATTGGATTAATACAGCTGGAAAAAGGTTTTTCTGATGAGCTAAGCGCCGATCCGCAGGAGATTATCAGGCTATACGATTTCTACGCCAACGAAGCCAAAGAGCTGATGCTGCGCAAAAATCACGACTATGGCGAGGCTTGGCGAGATATGAGAATCTCCTCTATTACAGATTTGATTTATCAAAAAGTGTTGCGGACCAAACAGATTGAAGACAACAAAGGACAAACTTTGGTTTCCGAAGGCTTGGATGCCAACTATTTTGATATGCTGAATTATGCTGTTTTTTGTCTTATAAAGATGGAAGATGGAAGTCGGAAGAGGGAAGATTAAAGATTCTGTGGAAAAGTAATTTATTGAGATGAGTTTTAAATTTGAAAAATTAATTATCTGGCAAAAATCTATGGATTTTGGAGAGAAGATATTCCAAATTTCCAAGGATTTTCCAAAAGATGAAATGTTTAATTTAGTTTCTCAAATAAAAAGAGCTGTAGATTCTATTGCATTAAATATTTCTGAAGGCTCAATTTTACAATCCACACGGGAATTTAAAAGATTTTTAGGTTTTTCAATTCGTTCTCTCGCAGAAGTTGTAACGTGCTTGTATAAAGCAAAAAATAGAAATTATATTTTAGAAGAAAAATTCAAAGAATTGTATAGCGAATCATATCAGTTAATGAATCAAATAATAGGTTTTAGAAACCAACTAAAAGATTAATATATGGCTAATGCTATCAACATCCATCTTCCATCCTCCAACTTCAATCTCTGAATTATGAAAACAATTATACGCTATATCGTCTCCATCATATTTATCGCATCAGGATTTGTAAAAGCGGTTGACTTGAAAGGCTTTTCTTTCAAGCTGGAAGAATATTTTTCGCCAGTCGTTTTCAATCTGCCATTTTTAGAAAAATATGCGTTGGCTTTTTCGGTTATTGTTGTGGTTTTGGAACTGGTACTGGGATTTATGCTGCTAATGAAAATCAAACTGAAACAGACCATCTATGCTTTGATTTTACTCTGTATTTTCTTCGGTTTTCTCACATTTTACTCCGCATATTATGATGTGGTGACAGATTGCGGCTGTTTTGGCGATGCAGTTAAGCTAACGCCTTGGCAATCTTTTTGGAAAGACGTTGCTCTTCTGGTATTGTTAATTATATTGGCAATAATTTATAGGAAAAGAGAAGAGAGCAGTGTGGTGAGGTTTGGTAAACTTCCTTTGTTAGGTGTTTTTGTTTTGATAATGATTTTTGTAATGTACCGCGGTCTGGTGCATGAGCCGATGATCGACTTCCGGGCATATGCTATTGGTACAGATCTGGCCTCCGAAAAACAGAAAATTGATAAAAACCCGTCTCAGTACAAAAGCTTTTATTCGCTTAAAAACTTGAAAACCGGCGAGGTGAAAAAAGTCAATCAGGACGATTATATTAATAAAGAATACTGGAAAGATGCTAATTGGCAGATTGAGGAAGGGAAAACAACCTCCGAAATTGTCAAAAAAGGTTATGAATCCGAAATCTCCAAATTTAAAATTGAAGATGTCAACGGTAATAATTTTACGGATGCCATCCTTCAGGAGCCAAGAGTTGTGTTGATTTTTACCTACAAACCCAAAGAGGCAGAACCGGAACTTGTTGCAAAAACCGAAACCAAGGCTCTAACGGAAAAGGCTAAGGTCTATGGCGTAAGCACACAGCCTAGTTTTTATAAGCAAATCCCGAACTACCTGATGGATGAAGTGGCGATTAAAACTATTGCCCGGAGCAACCCGTTTGTCCTGGTTTTGGAAAAAGGAAAAATTGTTGAAAAATTAGGAGCAAAAGATTATTTAGAAAAAGATTAATTATAATAATGAGAAAATCAAATAAACCCATCGCAGGTTATCATTTATTAATGATTTTGTCTGCTGTAGACGGTATTATAAAGCCTGAGGAAGGACTCAAAATTCAGGAATATATGGCAGAGGAATTTCCTTTCCGTTTAAACCTTGATAATGAGCTGGAAACCATTCTACAGCTTAAGGCAGATGACTGGCAGAGCCATTTTGAGTTCCACGCCCAATGTTTTGAGGAAGACTCTACAGAGCAGGAGAGAAAGGATTTTATCCAGTTCGCCAAATCATTGATCAAAGCAGATAACAAGGTGAGCGATGATGAACACAAATTTTACAAACTACTAAAAAATATTTGGAAATTAAACTAAGATTATAATGAGAAAGAACATTGTTGCAGGCAACTGGAAAATGAACAAAACTTATGCTGAAGCTCAGGAACTGATGGTTCAGCTTTTAGAGTACAAAAAGAATAATAAGACCAATTGCGAGGTTTACATCGCACCGCCGGCTTTGTACCTTACAACGGCAAAAGAGGTTTTCAAAAATGGCGAAATAGGCGTTTTTGCGCAAGACGTTTCCGAATATGCCAGTGGCGCTTATACGGGCGAGATCTCTGTGGATATGCTGGCTTCGGTAGGCGCAGACGGTAGCCTAGTGTCGCATTCCGAGAGAAGGACTTACCACGGCGAAACCGACAGCCACGCCAACAGAAAAGTGAAAGCACTTTTGGATAAAGGGCTTACGCCAATCTATTGCAATGGTGAGAAATTGGAAGAAAGAAAATCCGGAAGACATTTTGAAGTGGTGAAAAACCAAACCGAAACAGCGCTTTTCACCCTATCTGCCGACGAAATCAAAAAAGTAGTCATTGCTTACGAACCGGTTTGGGCTATCGGCACCGGCGAAACTGCAACTGCAGAGCAGGCTCAGGAAGTTCACGCTTACATCAGAAGCCTGATTGCGGACAAATATGGCAAAGAAGTGGCAGATGAAATTTCTATTCTTTACGGAGGCAGCGTAAAACCGGATAATGCCAAAGAAATCTTCTCCCAACCCGATGTAGACGGCGGTTTGATTGGCGGTGCGGCACTTAAGATCGAAGATTTTGCAAAAATCATAGAAGGTTTCAACGCATAAAATGATTGAGGCGTGTCCCTTTGTTTCCCAAGTCTCAAACCTCATAGGTTATAAAAACCTATGAGGTTTACCCAACGCCCAAACAAGCGGGCCGGTCTTCGGGCAGTCGCTTTTTTTTGAGTTTTGCCATCACGGTATTCTCAAAGCATAAAACTCAAAAAAAGAGCTCCAACAATGCCCTTCGCCCTCACGCGTGGCCATAGATCATACTTTGGAATCATAGAAAATTTTGTCCCTATCCTGAATTGATCATAATGAAAATAGAACATCTAGGCATTGCCATCCAGTCTCTGGAAGAATCCGATAACCTGTTTGCCCGATTACTGGGGAAAACCAATTACAAGCACGAGTCAGTAGAAAGGGAAGGCGTTACCACCTCTTTTTACCAGTTGGGTGAGAGTAAGATTGAGCTTTTGGAAGCTAAGAATCCGGATAGTCCTATTGCTAAATTTCTGGACAAAAAAGGACCAGGTATCCATCACATCGCTTTTGGCGTAGATAATATCTTTTCCGAAATAGAAAGATTGAAAAAAGAAGGTTTTATTTTTATCTCCGAAGAACCGAAAGAAGGTGCTGATAACAAATTAGTTGTCTTCGTTCATCCCAAATCCACCAATGGTGTTTTGGTAGAATTATGCCAAGAAAAAGCATAAAATGTTTTGTGGATAGATAAAATTTGTTATTTTTGCACACACAAAATTTAACCAATTTTATGAGGTCCTATAGCTCAGTTGGTTAGAGTCCCTGACTCATAATCAGGTTGTCCCTGGTTCGAGCCCAGGTGGGACCACAATACAACCCTTGAATACGCTGATATTCAAGGGTTTATTTTTTGTAAACTAGTCGCTATGGAGCTTTTTGCAATATTCTATGTGTAAGTCACACTATTTGTTTGACAGAATTAAACCGTCATTTTGTTTTGCAAGACTATAAAATATTTGATTTAGGTATTTTGGGTGTTGGAAAGATTTGTTGAAAAGGAAAAAATTAGGTTATGGGATCCTGCGCTGACAAGTTTTTTTCACAAATACTGCATTGTAGAGATGTTTTGTAAACTTTCGTGAGGTTTGTTGGTGTTGTAATATTCCATCTATTTTGCAGTGATTTCTCGAACTTCAATGAGGTTATTGAAAATTACTGCATCCAAAACTTCGGTTCGGTATCTATGATTGAATCTTTCAATAAAAGTATTTTGTGTTGGTTTCTCAGGTTGGATATATCGAATTTCAAGTCTGTGTTTGTGTCACCATTTGGTAAATACAGAACTTGTAAATTCAGGACCTTAGCTGTTCTAATGGCTCTGGGTTTTCCACTCCCTTTTATAAACCATTCCAATAAATCGATCATATGCCTCGCTTCGATAGAAAGATTTATCTCTATCCAGATTGCTTCTAGGTTGTAATCATAAGTGATATTCAAAGTCCGGAATCCTCTCGAATGGAATACGGAGCCACTCATAAAATCCATGCTCCAAACTTCGTTGTATTTACTAGGAACTTCCAGATTCAGCCTTTCTTTTGAAACTAATCTCCTTCTACGTTTTCTTAAAAGATTTAACCCAAGCTTCTTGTAAACACAATACACCTTCTTTTGATTCCACGAGAAATCTTGATTTCTCAGACTGTGAAACATTTTCTTAAATCCATAGCTTGGATGTTTTATATAAAGGTCATTTAGACAATCAATTAGTTCTGTATCTTCCTTTCTTTGGCGCTGATAATAATAACTACTCCTTTTCAAATTCAGAGATTTACACGCATGCCGGATGTTTATCATATATTCTGATACAGGGTAATTTACAACTTATCGCTTTGTAGCAGGCTTTACCACTTTTTTGACAGACCATTTCTCAATGCTTCATGTTTCAGAATCAAATTGGCAAACAACTTCTTCAAACGATTGTTTCCAGATTCTAACTCCTTGATTTTTTGTAGTTCTCCTGTTGATGATATTCCTCCAAATTTCTTTTTTCAATCATGTAAGTTTTGGTAGTGAAAACCATATTTTCGGGACAATTCTTTTGCAGTCTTTCTCGACTCAAACTCTTTTAAAATTGCCAATATTCGGTTGTCTGTTAATTCGCTTATTCTCATATCCTAAAATTAATTGTTTTTATCGTTAATCTTAGGGCTATAATTTATTCAGTTTTTAGGGAGTCTTACAAAATTACATGTACAAACAATTCAGAAGACCAATAAAAAATCATCGGTAATCACTTTAATATCCACAACGAGTTATTTCCAAAAGTTTGGTTTAACAATTGTTTTTAGCAAACAATTAGATATTTCAATGATACTAATCTTATTTTTTTGATTGATCATTAATTCCTTTTTTGAATTATAGTTTTGAAAACTTCATAATTCTAAGAGATTTTTATTAACATTGCACAATGCCACAAAACTCCCATAGTCACCATTACGATATTATTGTTCTTGGCGGAGGTATTGCTGGAAGCAGCCTGCTTTACCGTCTTCTAAAGACGAACGCCTATGATAGTCAGCGCATTCTTTTTATCGACCGCGATTTTTCATCTGTTCCACATAAACTGATCTCTTTCTGGAATGATAAGAGCGCTTGGTTTGATGAATTTGTAGTAAAAGAGTGGACCAGCCTTAATGTTGTTTCGGCTGCAGATCAAACTATACAACTGGACCGTAGAGCATTTGCTTATAAATCTATTGATGCTTATCTGATGGTGAAAAAAATGCGGGCATATATCCAATCCTGCAATCAGGTAAAGTTCTTGAATGCTGATATCAAGCAACTCAAATCTGATGAAAATAGGACAGAAGTTCTTACCGACAAGGGCTTATTTACGGGAGGTATTATTTTCAATACTGTCATAGCAGATGCAAAAGCCGATATAGCAGACCAAAATTTTATCCAGCATTTCAAAGGTTATATGATCCGGCAGGAAGAAGATATTGATGCACAAAAAGCTACCATTATGGATTTTCGGACTTCACAAGAATACGGAACATGCTTTTTCTATTGCCTGCCATTTTCCAGCAGAAACCTTTTTGTAGAATATACTGTTTTTTCCAAAACTCTTTTGACAGATGAAGCGTATAATACCGCCATCAATACATACCTGAAAAATGTGTTGGGAATTTCCAATTATAAAATAATCAGCGAAGAAAGTGGGCAAATTCCTATGTCTAATGTTAAACTAATGCGCTATAAGAATAGAATCTTTACTTTGGGCGGCGCGGGAGGTGATATCAGAAGTTCTACTGGATATATGTTTCTAAATACACAAAAAGTCATAGACCAGATTGTTGCTGCAAAAAGCTATAAATCTTTAATAAATAATTTTAAACCTCCAATCTCTGCCAGACATCAGTTTTATGATGCCATTTTGCTAAACGTTCTCGCCCGAGAATCCTACAAAGGCCATCAGTTATTTTCTGATCTTTTTGCAAGAGCATCCGCCTTTCGCGTTTTTAGATTTTTGAATTCTGAATCTACCTTTTTAGATGAGATCAGCATCATGCTGAGTTTGCGCTACATGCCATTTATTCGTCAACTTGTAAATGTGTGCATTCAATCCTTTCGGAAACAATATCGTTTTTCCTCAAAAAAATAACTGATTGTTTTACACTATCGGTCAAAAATAGAAAAGCACATCCTATTAGAATGTGCTATAATGATTTTGGGCAATTAAAAAACCATCTATCACCTAAGATTGATTATTTATAAGCCTCTAATTTTGAAATTACTAATGCCAATCTGCCCATTGTGGGAGATCTGAGTGGAAGTGCTGCAGTAAAAATATTTCTTTTTGGATTGTGGTAAAAACATTTCCGTATCTAACACTTTTACTTTGTCCAAATAAACCTGCATATTGGTACCCTGCACCGCTATGGCAACATGCATTGTAGCTACAGCGTACTGTGCCAAGGGAAAATTAATGGTGTTATTCAAACTGGTATCACTGCTGTTATTTGTTACATTTTTGTTCCAGTAATGGATTTGCGTGTCCGTGATTGCATTATTTCCATAGGCGCCGCCAATGTAATTGCTGATGCTATTATCATGCGCAAAACCAAAACTAAAGCTTGTAAGATCTTTTGCTTCTCTGGCGTTGGTAGCGATATCAAATTCAATAGTGAAATTTTCGGGTAAAGAAACGTCTGATTTTAACTTATAGGTTGTAAACTCCTTTAGCAGCAGCCAGTTTCCTGTATTATTGGTAAAACGAATCACCTCACCAGACCCCGAGGTTTTAAAACTTCCAGGCATACTGCCCACGCTGTATTTAGCAAAGTTTTCGTCAAATATTGTTTTGCTTCCCGGTACAAATTTGTAATTCTTTGAAGCTTCCTCAAAAATGTATCCCGAAGAAGCCGCATCCTCGTTTGCTGCAACATCTTTTTTCGGTTTACCATTCAGTACCTTATTGATACTGTTGTCAACTGTCTCGTTGGCTTTTTGGTTAATTTTATTTTTAATCCTTTCAAGGAGCTGGGCTTCCATCAGACATCCTGCGGAGCCAAGCAGCATAGCCACTGTAAAAATTACTTTTTTCATAAAATTTGTTTTAGAGATAACTGCGGAAAATTTTTTTGTATTGTTACTTTTAACAAATATAAAAGAATCGACATGTTAAAAAAAATAATCACATTAATTTTACATTAATAATACTGTTTTACAGTAGGTTACATGATTATAAGTAGGGAACGCAATTGATAGATAATTTGTTTTTTCAATTTACCGCAGCATAGAGTAGATGATCCTGATACTTTCCGTCTTTCATTGGAGAAAACCTTCATACCAGATTTTTATCCTTTCCATTTGAATATAGGCTTTTTCTAGTCAATTTTGGTTGGCAATCGTTAGCTTTTCTAAACGTCAGAAATGATTTAACATCATTAATAAAACCTGATTTGCTTTATTTTGGGCATAATATTAGTTAGAAGAAATTTAAATACCAATAGAAACGAAGGAGACCTATATGAACAACGAGAATATTAACCTCTATAAACAAGCCTTAGACAGTTCCAATTCTGGCATTGTTATCACAGATAATCTGCTGGAAGACAATCCTATTATTTACTGCAACAAGGCTTTTGAAAATATCACAGGCTATACGCGGGAAGAGATCATAGGAAGGAATTGCAGATTCCTCCAGGGAGAAGATAGAAACCAAGATGAGCGTAAAGAAATTAGAACTCACATTGATAAACTGCAGGAATCCAGAACTGTTATAAGAAATTATAAAAAAAACGGTGAGCTTTTTTATAATGAACTGTTCATATCGCCTGTTGTAGATGACCAAGGTAATGTTACCAACTTTATTGGTGTTCAAAATGACATCACTTCGGAAAAAACAATCCAGCACGAGCTGAGGCAGGAAAAGGCCTCTGTAGAGAACAAAATTATCGAGAGAACAAAAAATCTTCATGAGAATGAGATGTTCCTCTCCAGTATTATTGAGACCGTTCGCGAAAGCTTATTGGTTCTGGATAATGAATTTCATGTCATAAGTGCCAACAATCATTTTTTTAAGACTTTCAAAGTGTCATCAGAGGATACAATCGGTAAAATTCTGTTTGAATTGGGTAACCATCAATGGGATATTCCTCAACTCAAAAGTCTTCTTCATGAGATTCTTCCTACTAACAATCCTATTATCGACTTTGAAGTAGAACACAGTTTCCCCAACATTGGTAAAAAAACAATGGTTCTAAATGCCTATAGGATTGAGTTTGAAGGCAGTTATAAAGATAGAATTCTGCTTGCTATTGAGGATGCAACAGATCGTAAGGAAATCGAGCGCCGCAAAGATGATTTTCTGTCTATAGCCAGCCACGAACTGAAAACACCACTTACCACGATAAAAGGTTTGATTCAGATTCTGCAGCGTTTCTCTCGGGATAACATGACAGAAAAATATTCCAATGTAGTGGACAAAATTGTCTTGCATGTAGAACGGTTGAACAAATTAATTACAGACCTGTTGGATACTTCTAAAATACAAACCGGTAATATAGAATCCCACAAAGAGCCTGTTGATTTGCGTACAGCCATTGAGTATTGTGTAGAAAACATGACTGCTGTAGATAGAAGTAAACGTATTGATCTTAAAATCGATAATGATTACACAGTGTATGCCGATGAGTTGCAGATTGTGCAGGTTATTAATAACCTTTTGTCGAATGCCTTTAAATACTCTTCCAAATCCAATATGGTGGAGATAACCGTATCCAAGGTTTCTAATTTTATAAGGGTGTCAGTCCGGGATTTTGGCATTGGGATCAGTTTTGACGAGACCAGCAAAATATTTGATCGTTTTTACCGCATTTCAAGTACTCAAAAAAACTATCCGGGTATGGGGATTGGATTATATATCAGCAAAAAAATCATCGACAATCATCATGGTGCCCTTTGGGTAGAATCTGTACTAGGAGAGGGATCCCAATTTAATTTTACACTTCCAATTTATACTAAAACCAATGACGAGAAATAACCCAAAAATATTCCTTTGTGATGATGAACAAAGCATCTTGGACGTTCTGGAAATGATCTTAGAACCCGAAGGCTACGAGATTATTGCTGAATCGGACAGTACCAAAGCCATCCAAAAAATTATTAATGAAAAACCAGATGTTATCATGTTGGATCTTTGGATGCCGGTTCTTTCGGGCTACAGTATATTAGAAAGCATTAGGAGTAATCCTGATATTGGCGATATTCCAGTAATTGTGTTGTCTGCTAGCATGCATGAAGAAGGGATGGCCAGAAAGGCGGGTGCTACCAAGTTTATTCAGAAACCATTCGATCTTAATGACATCATAATTTCTGTCAATTCATGTCTTGAGATTTAAAAATAAAATTCAGCATTCATAAGATAATATCGCCGAACTTCAAGTTAGTTTTAATTGTTGTGATAAGTTTTAATTCTCCCAGTTATTTCTTAATTTGAATATAAACTTTGATATTTTTTGTATTAGTGATTTCATAATTTGATTTTTATCAATTCATCAGACAATCTTTATCAATAAAAACAATGTGCGTCATGCCGCCATTTATCCACAAAAAATAATTAAATTGAGCCTTTAAGTTTTTAAAGGCTTTTTTATGCAGTTTCTTCAAAAGATTATTTTAGGATTATTAGAAAAACATCAGGATTTGTCCGGTCTGGACATTGTTTTACCTGGGAAAAGACCAATGGTTTTTATCAAAAGAATCCTGAAGGAACACCATTACGAAGGCCTGCTCCCCAACTTTACCACAATTGATGAACTCATCTACGAATTGTCCGATCATGTAGAGATCAAGGGGATTGCCCTATGGCTTTTCGCATTCCGGGTTTATCATCAGATAGATGCGTCAGAGGATTTTTCAGGCTTTCTCAAGTGGTTCCCAACATTACTCAAGGATTGGGACGACATGATGAAATTCTCAGATGATGATCAGAAAATCCTGCTCTGGATGCTGGATGAGGAGCGCATCAAAAACTGGGGCGAAGATCTAGGCGAAGGTGATAATCCCAGAAAAAGAAACCTCAATTTCTGGCGAAAAATGAACGAATTCTTACCACGCCTGAAGTCGGAACTCAAAAAAGAAAATCTGGCCACATCCGGGATGTTGTACCAGGAAGCTTTTGCGGAGATAGAAACGTTTGCAAGAGATACACAACGTCAATTTGTTTTTTGTGGCTTCAACGCCCTTTCAAGGGTAGAGGAGAAGCTGGTGAGGGAACTGCTGCAGTGGAATAAGGCAGAAAGCTATTTCCAGGCAGATCAATATTATATCGATGACGAGCGGCAGGAGTCCGGTAAGTTCCTGCGGGAGATCCTGAAATGGAAAGAATTCAATGACAGCAGAGATTTTAAGTGGGTGGAAAACCAATTTTCAAAACCTAAAAACATCAAAACTTACGAGGTATCCGGTAATATTGTCCAAGCCAAATTTTTACCGGAAATCCTGAAAAAAATCCCAAAAGAAGAATTGTCAGAAACTGCTCTGGTACTGTTGGATGAAAACCTTTTATCTGCAGTTTTGGACAGTTTGAGCGTGGTTGAACATGTGAATATTACGATGGGTTTTCCACTGAAAAACCTGTCGTTTAGCAATGCGGTAAAGAAGCTGTTTTATCTGCAAAAACAGCAGGAAAAAAAATCGTCAAGCTACTATTACGCCGATGTTTTACCAATTCTGGAAGAACTTCCAAACGACGAAAAAGATCAATTGGTCATTAGGAATTTTGTTGCAGAAATAGAAGAGCGCAATATTGTTTATATCTCAAGATATTTGCTGGAGGAATTGGTTGGAGACCTGAGTTATTTCCAACTTCTACAAAAACCGGATAGTTATAAAACCTTTCTGGATCTGCTCATTAAATTCTGTTACGAATTGAAATTTAAGGAACTGGATGATATCCAGTACGAAAATGTCGCATTGTTTGAGAATGTTTTTAAAATTATTAAAAACCAGCTGGAACCTTACCAGATTGAAGTTAAAATAGAAACTTTAGAAGTCCTCATTAATCAATTAGTCAATTCAGAAAGTATTGATTTTGTGGGGGAACCATTGGCAGGATTCCAGATTATGGGACTTTTGGAAACACGTCTCCTCAATTTTAAAAATACAATACTATTATCTGTCAACGAAGGCAAATTACCGCTGGGAAACACGCAGAATACCTATATTCCTTTTGATGTCCGCAAGAATTTTGGCCTCAATACTTTTCTGGAAAATGACAGTATTTATGCCTACCATTTTTACCGTCTGATTCAGGATTCCAAGAATATACATTTGTTGTTCAATGCCTTGAGTTCGGGCGTTAATACCGGTGAAAAAAGTCGTTTTGTAACCCAGCTTGAGATGGAAAGCCCACACCATATCGAACATATTATCATAGAAAATACCTCGGAGCCAATTGTTCAGGAACTGATGACGATTGAAAAAAATGAAGAAGTAATGCGCCTTCTTAGTGAATGGAAAAAACGTGTTTCGGCTTCACATCTCGTCACATATCTTTATAATCCTATTGATTTTTACCTTAACAATATTCTTAAAACCAGGGAAACCAACGAGATTGAGGAAGAACTTTCACAACGGAATTACGGAAATCTGGTGCATTATGCGCTTCAATATTTACATGAATCCGTAAAATGTAAAATATTGTTGGTTAATGATTTAGAGCTTTTAATTCAACAATCAGATTCAGCTATTGATTATGCGATAGAAAAGCTCAAACATCAGCAGGAATTTTATGACCGTGGGATGAATTATATTCACAAAGAAATCGCCAAAAGGGTAGTCCGGGAGATTGTAGAATATGATCTGGAACTTGTGAAAAATGGCGCAGTTTTGCAGATCCTGGACTTGGAAAAAGAAATCAACTGTGATTTTTATCTGGATGATGACCGCTTGGACAACGTAAGTTTTTATGGTTTTGTGGACAGGATAGACCAGCTTGACGGCATGACAAGGGTGATTGATTACAAGACAGCAAAACCCAAGAAATTAACCATAGAAATCAAAAAAGATAGGGAAGAGAAACTGCCCCAATTATTTTTGAATGAAGACTATAAGCAGGCTCTGCAGCTTTCCATTTATAAATATTGCATCACCAATTCTCTCAATATTCGTGCAGAGAATGTGGAAACAGCCATCTGGTCTTTTGCCGAAGTTAAAAACGGGCCGCAACCGCTCAACTTTATAGACATTGATGATTCGGAGGTTGAAAATTCTATAAAAAATCTGATTCTCGAAATCCTTAACCCGGACATTCCTTTTACCGAAAAAGAAAAAGCAACCTTTTAAAAGGCTGCTCGATAAAAATATAAGTGGAGATTTGGTACTTATCCAAAGGCATTGATGCCGGTAATATCCATGCCAGTAATCAGAAGGTGGATGTCATGCGTCCCTTCGTAAGTGATTACAGACTCTAGGTTGGCAGCGTGGCGCATCATCGGGAATTCTCCCATTATGCCCATTCCGCCTAGCATCTGCCTTGATTCTCTGGCAATGTCTATTGCCATTTTTACATTATTTCTTTTCGCCATAGAGATTTGTGCAGGCGATGCCTGATGCGCATTTTTCAGATTTCCCAATTGTAGGCAAAGCAACTGCGCTTTTGTTATTTCAGTTAAAAATTCGGCGAGTTTTTTCTGCTGAAGTTGGAAAGAAGCAATCGGTTTCCCAAATTGTTTGCGCTCTTTGCTATATTGTACAGCGGTGCAATAGCAGTCTATCGCAGCACCAATCACACCCCAAGAAATCCCATATCTTGCCGAATTAAGGCAGGATAAAGGTCCTTTCAAACCTTCAATATTTGGTAGCAGATTGTCTTTAGGAACCTTCACATTATTGAAAACCAGTTCACCGGTTTTGGATGCCCTCAGGCTCCATTTATTATGGGTTTCCGGGGTTGTAAATCCTTCCATTCCGCGCTCAACAATCAGTCCACGCACTTTATTATTTTCATCTTTTGCCCAAACGACGGCAATGTCTGCCAAAGGCGCATTGGTAATCCACATTTTGGCACCATTCAAAAGATAGTGATTGCCTTTGTCAACAAAATGTGTCTCCATAGAGGAAGGGTCAGAACCGTGGTTGGGCTCTGTTAAACCAAAACATCCAATCATGTTGCCAGATCCTAATTGCGGCAGGTATTTTCTTTTCTGCTCCTCAGAACCATATTCAAAAATGGGAAACATCACCAGCGAAGACTGTACAGAAGCAGCCGAACGTACAGCAGAATCGCCACGCTCCAGCTCCTGCATAATCAGTCCGTAAGAGATTTGGTCAAGTCCAGAACCACCGTATTCTTCGGGAATGTAAGGTCCCAATGCCCCAATTTTCCCCAGTTCCATCATCAATCCCGGAATATCGGCATGGTTTTGTGCCGCCTGATCTATTTGCGGCATTATGAAACTCTCCACCCAATCCCGGACAGAACCGCGGATAAGCTTGTGTTCATCAGTCAAAAGATTTTCCAAGGAATAATAATCAGGAATTTGAGTCAAAGGGTAGTAGGACATATTTTGTTTTTTCTAAAATTAAAAAATTTCCCCAACTGACCAAGGTTTGTTGCCTTAAAAATTTTGTTTTTGACTATTTACAGGTACTTATCTATTATCGGAATAACTTCCTCTGCCATCCAGCCGTAGCCTTTTTCATTGGGATGCACACCATCTCTGGAGAGTAATTGTTCTTTGTCTTCTAAAAAGCCTGAGTAAAAATCGATATAATTTAATGAATTTTCAACCGCAATATCTTTCAGGATCTGGTTATAAATCAAAACATCATCATTATACCTGATTTTTCCAGATGGTTGAATGATCTTATTAACTTTATCAGAAAACGGGAGAATACTCACCAAAAAGATGTCATTGGAATATTGCTTGGCCTTTTGAACAGCCGTTTCAATATTGATTTTGAATTGTTCCAAATTCACCAACTTAATTCCATCTTTAGAAGCTAAATCATTGGCGCCATAAGCAATAAAAATGATATTGCCGTCAGCAGCGTTCCTGGCAGCCATTTCATAAGGAATTCTTTTGGTTAAACCTTCGGTTGTTTCGCCGCCAATGCCGAGATTGAAGAGAATCAACTCATTACTGCCCTCGTTGTATTTTTGCAAGGCATATCTTTTAAGAATATCCACCCAGCCGCCAAAAACACCATCATATTCTCCGTAAGTAATGCTGTCCCCAAAGAACAATCCGTACCTCATTTTCTTCATTTTCTTAAAATTATAATCAATCCAAAATTAGTCTAATATTCTGGTGTGATTGTATAATTTCAATTAAAATTTCGAATAAAGTCTGGCCTTTTCTATCTATCAAATCATCCAGTTTTTGCTGAATTAATTTCACATTAAAAGGTTTTCCCTGCCTGATTTTGTTTTCGTAAAATTCTTTGGTTAAATCAAAACCCAAATCTTCTCTCGATTTCTGAGAATTTTTCCAGTTAATATCTGTATCAACGCCATAGAGAATGTCATCAAAACCATCCAAAGTTCCAACTGTCCAATCTTCATCTTTCATAAAAAGTTTAGAAACTTCTTTATAAAAACCGTCTAAATCTGAAAAATGACCGCCATTGATGACAGTGATTTTTTTATGATGGATTTCGTTTTTCATTTATAGATTTTATTTCCTTAGATAAATATTCCCAAACTCAGATTCCAGGCTGTATTGATTACCTGTTCCAGGTGTTGCAGAAACCAAGGTACGAAAATCATTTGTATCTTTCCCGCTTAATTTGGTGTCCAGATTACTGTAAACCTGCCCAAATCGCGTGTCAGCTGATATTTTACCGGTTTTAGGTTCCGCAATGGTTGCATCAATGCCACCAAATTTGGCTTTCACATCAATATTTCCTGCGAAATTTTTCACTTCTACCATGCCGTAAGTAGATTCGATTTGAGTTTTCAGGTATTTCGGAACTTTGATTTCTAACTCTATATTGATGTCGGCGCCATCGCTTATCGATTCAAAAGTTTTATTATTTTCTCGGGCATATTTTTGATATTCTTCCCTTGATTTAAAGACCAGATTTTCTGCAGCGTTTTTGACTTTGATTCTACGAGGGAGGTTCTTGATATCTGGGATTTTACCTTCGATTATTAATGAATTTCCTTCTTTGTTTTCGGTAATTTTAAAGGCATAATTATTTTCTTCTCCATTGATATTAACCGTCCCCGAAATCTGAACTTCATCTTTGTCCCAAGTGCTGATTTTAATCAACTGAGGATAATCGAATTTGAAAGAAATCTTCTGATCCTTTGTTGTGGGAAAACTTCTATTAATCTTTGTTTGCGCTGTAATGATGCTAAAAATGCAAGTCATTACAAAAAAAATCAGCTTTCTCATTTCGCTCTCAAATAGATTTTACTGTAATCTGAACGAAGTTCTATATCCGTTCCGCCGCCATTCACTTTTCCGACAAGATCATTCCCAAAACGAACCAAATCATCGCTTGATTTTTTTTCCTGTTCAATTTTAAAATCCGGGGAAATATAGATTTCACCATACGACGTTGTCGCTTTCAGATTGGCTTTTACCGATTTTGGAAGGCTGACATCTGTATGTCCGTAAACCGAAATAATAGATAAAGGACCTTTCACATTTTGGCTGAAAACCGCTTCTACATTTCCATAAATAGATTTTACAGTAGCTGGTCCCGTAATGTTTTCTAACTGTACATTGTTGTAAGTTGAAGCGATCTCGATTTCGTTTTGCATGTTTTTAAAAACCACTTTTCCGCCATATTGGGATTGATGTTTGAAAGAAACGATCACATTCTCAGGAACTAAAATTTTGATGGATGGCGCTGAGATTTTTTTCAGTGGATTAACTTCCAAAATACCGTCTTTTTCAGAAACATTGATTCCAAGACCGGTATTATCAATAAGTCCCAACGAATTGACAGCCTGCAAACCTTCTGCACGTTTATCTTCTGCGGGAACTCTGCCTTCCAAAGAGAAAATAATTTCATTGCCTTTGTAACCTTCAACCGTTACTGCTCCAAGGTTGACGAGTAATTTTCCTTTGTTCTTTTTGACTTTATATGTCTTGGTATTTTCTTTTGTTGTAATGGTTTGATCGGTCTTATCCTGTGCGTGGAAAGAAACTGTCATCAAAGCCAAAATGATTAGATATAACTTGTTTTTCATAATGTCTAATTTGTTAATAATTTACTGAGTTTATTTAAATAAAAGCTTTTAATATTTCATTAGAACAGCATAGGCTTCGTCTTTTACAAAGGCTACTGTTGTGGGATCCTGGGTGAGAGCTACAAGTTTTTTATTGACTTCTGCGCTAAGCTCAGAGGATTTTTTTTCAGCCAAAAAAGTGATCAATTCTTTCTGCACCATCGGGTCATTTTGGCGCACAAAAATTTGCTGAATTTTACCATTTACAAGGGGATTTTGTTTTTGTGTTTCCAAAGCTGAAACTGCAGCTAATCTTACATTGGTGTTTTCATCTGAGATGGCTTTTTGAGAAAGGAGATTGATTATTTCTGTGTCATAATAAGAAAAATCCCTTACCAAAGCTATTCCTTGTAATCTGGAACTGGCGGAAAATTGGTTATCTATCAGTTCTATCACGGTTGTTTTGTCAAAATAATTTTTGTCTTCTATATTAACATTTGGAACAAAATCCTGGTCTTTAATTGATTTATTTTGATGATCAGAATAATGGTTTGCTATAATTTTTTCCGTTGTATGTTTGCTATCAATCTGTTTTTGTTCTATTTCCGAATCTTTTTGAGTAACTGGAATATTGTCAATAATTTCATTTACTTTTTTCGGAGTTTGTTGAGTTGAAACCAGCATTTTATCGTTTTCTTTTTCTGGCCAGAGATTAAAAATTCCTAAACTTAAAATAATTGTAACCGAAGCGGCGATTGCCCAATTTTTCAAAGAAAATAACGATCGTGTTTTCCCAACACATGGCGTAGGACTTTCCAGTTTGGACATTATTTTGTCAAACATTTCGTCAGGAACTTCAAGGTTGTCAAATTCCTCTCGATGGTCTTTTATATATTTTTTAAGCGGATCTTTCATTGTGGTCTTTTGGACTTAATTTTTCAAATATTTTCTTTTTAGCACGGTGATAGTAGCTCCTCACCGTTCCGTGCGGTATGTTGAGGATTTTTGCTATTTCTTCCTGTGGCATTTCCTCGAACAGAAAAAGGTTAACAATCGTTCTGGTCTGCAGCGGGAATTCGGCAATAGTTTCCTGAAGTTCTTTAACCCGAGATTCCATCTCTAGCTTTTCTTCCAGCTCTTCGTCATTAATATCTAATATTTTCTCTTCATCAATCTCAGCAAAATAGATTTTATTTTTCCTGAGAAAATTGAGCGATTGATTAATGGCAATTCTTTTAATCCAACCTCCGAAACTTTCTGCATTTTTCAGGGATTTAATTTCAGAAAATGCTTTCACAAAAACCTCCTGAAGAATATCTTCTGCATCTTCCCTGTCATTAACAAGACGATAGATGGAATTGAAAACAGCTTTAGAATATCGGTGGTAGAGTAGAGAATACCCAGAATTGTCCCCGGAACTGCACCGCTCCAACAATTCTTTATCACTGATATTTTCTGTTTTTGTCGTCAAAAAGTTATTCGTTTTTTTCTGGTTCTATATAGTAGACGCAAACCATTTCCAAATGTTGCAGTTTTTTGTATTTTTTTCTGATTTTTTAATTATTCTTCACAGAGTTTGGATTCTATAGGTATCTTAAAAATATCGATTTTTTCTTTTTCTGTTTTGTTGTAAATTTCTTTGGCTTCTTTGCTATCCACGCTCAAACCGTGATAGACATAAGTAAAAGTATTATTAGGAGAATTGAGATTGGCAAAAATCATCGACGGGTCTTTTTGATATTTGCTCCAAAATGTTTCCCACTTTTTAGGCGTGAGGCTTACTTTGGAATCGTGAGCATTTCGGCCTTCAATATTATATTGTTCTTTGGTAAGTCCTTTGATTTCGAAAATAAAATTTTCTTCCGAATCGGATATTTTAAGAATCAGTCCCGGTAATCCAAAAAACTTGTAAGGCCCATCACTAATCGGGATTTCATTAGTAAACCACGCAATCCATTTTCTGCCACCAAAATCCGTTTCAGCTTTCTGAACACTATAATTGAATAACTTACTTTTATCTTGTTGAATCTTCCAAATTGGTTTGCATTTGTAAGTCGTTAGATATACTTTGTCAAAAAAGTTTTCTTCCGTAATTGTGGTTTGAGATTTCAAATCCTTAAAAATTAATGGCTGTAATTTCCATTGTACTTTTGGACTCGGAAAACTTCTGCTTCCTTCATCCACAAGTTTGGTTTTTATGGAATCATATTTAAATTTTGCCAATGATTCGAAATAAGAATTCTCTTCATTTTTTAATAGAGCGGTTAACTCCGTATTGTAATCTTTTGATTGTTCTTCTGTTTTCCATTTGAAGTCATAAATGATTTTATATGACTGGGAATATATTGCGAGGGAGTATGCCAATGTACATAAGCTTAATAATAGTTTGGGTTTCATATAATAGTTTTTGATGGTACTATTATTAAGATGCAATACTGTAAAGAATGTTGCAATTTGTCTTAGAAAAACAAAATGACCGCCACTAGCAGTCATTTTTTATTTTTTTATAATATTATTTAAATAAATGTATCAAATAAGCCAGTAAAACCAAACTACATTTATAAGTTAGCATTCCTAAAAAGAAACAAATAAATCCTTTTACATAATTGATTATTTTTTTTCCTCCAAAAAATTGTCCCATAGCAAATACTATGTAAATCTGCCCCATATACGCACCAATTTGAGAAAAGATTAATAATCCAGTTGATTTTCCTATCAGTAAAAAAAACAAAAGAAAAATAAAAAATACACCGAAGATGTAAGAGAGTAATACAAAGATTTCAAAAATATTATAGCCTTTTTTGTAAAACAATAGCTTTGTCCATAATGCCATAAAAAATCCAATTAACATCGCAGAATAGGATAGATGAGAATTAATCCAATTATTTATAACTTCAGTATCAAGAGTTTTTTGCCATTCTGATGCTTTTCCAAAACCTTTTACATTGAAAACTGAAATTTCAATATGAAAAAAGTGGATAATTAAGGTATAAATAACCGCTGAGAAAACCAAAAATACAATTGGTTTTACATATTTTTCACGATTCTCTCCAAGATATTCTCTGACAGCTTTTCCCGGTCGAATCAAAACTTCTTTGAAAGTAAAAGGAAAACCTTTGTCAAAGTGTAAAAGATGCTGTATCTCGTGCGATATGTATTTCGCGTCAATTCTTTTGATTTCTTTTTTAGGCTCAGAAGAATGTTCTTCGTTCATTGGTTAAAGGTTTGTTTTTTCTAATTGTAGTTGCTACAAAAATATAAACTTATTTGTTAAATCATTATTAAAAAACCTCATAGAATAAGGTAATCTATGAGGTTTGATATTTTTATTTGAAGTATTCGACTCCGTTTTTGAAGATGTTGTGGTAATTCGCAGTTGGAATATTTTTAAACAAACCTTCTGCAAAACGCTCTGGGTGTCCCATTCTTCCGAAAATCTTTCCGCAAGGACTGGTAACCCCTTCAATTCCAAACAATGAATTATTTGGATTAAATGGCATTCCGTGAGCGATATTTCCTTCTAAATCCAGATATTGCGTGGCAATCTGTCCGTTTTCATACAGCTTCTGGATTTCAGCTTCAGAAGCCATAAAACGACCTTCTCCATGTGAAATCGGAATGGTAAAGACCTGATCTTTCATTCCTTTTAACCAAGGCGATTCGTCATTAACAACTTTCACGTTTACCATTTGAGAAATATGTCTTCTGATAGCGTTATGAGCCAAAGTAGGAGAGTTTTCATCCAAATCTTTGATTCTTCCGTAAGGCAGCAACCCGGATTTGATCAACGCCTGGAAGCCGTTACAGATACCGATAATCATTCCGTCTCTGTCTAATAATTCATGTAATGCATTTCTCATTTTTTCGTTTTTCAAAACGTTCACAATGAATTTTGCAGAACCATCCGGTTCATCACCTGCGGAGAAGCCTCCTGAGAAAGCCAAAATCTGAGAAGTTTTGATCTCCTCAACCCAAGCATCAATACTTTCATCCAATAATTGGTGATTGATATTGATTAATGGCAAACTGCTGATCACAGCTCCTTCTTTTGCAAATGCATTCAACGTATCATACTCACAGTTTGTTCCTGGGAAAACCGGTGCAAATACTTTTGGCTGAGCGATTCTGTGCTTTTTAATGATGATATTTCTTGGATTGATAGAATTTAATTTTTCATCCAATGCAACCGTGATTTTTTCTTTTTCAACCGTTGGGAAAAGATTCTCAAACGTATTGGTGTTAGCTGCTAACAATTTTTCAATGGCAAATTCAGCACCATTAATTTTAATAACATTTGAATCTCTAACTTCTCCGATTAACTTCAGGTTTACAAAACCTAATTCTTCTTTAGATTCAATAATCAAGCTACCGATATTTTTAGCTAATAAAGCAGTTTCATCAACTGTAATTTCAGCGCCTAATCTATTTCCGAAGCTCATTTTTGCTAAAGCAACGGCAACTCCGCCTTCTTTCACTGTTTTCACAGAAGCTATTTTTCCAGCTTTGATGTTTTCGAAAATGAATTCAAAAGTTTCTTTTAAAGCATCGTAATTCGGAAGTCCGTTTTCCTGAGCAACGTGATTGAAGAAATACACTTTATTTCCTTCTCCTTTAAATTCAGGAGAGATGATATTTTTCTTTTGTCCATCAGCACAGGCGAAAGAAATCAATGTTGGTGGAACATTCAAATCCTGATACGTTCCACTCATTGAATCTTTACCTCCGATTGCAGCTAAACCGAAGTTAATCTGGGCATCGTAAGCTCCTAAAAGCGAAGCTAAAGGTTTCCCCCATTTTTCAGGGTTCTGACCTAATTTTTCAAAATATTCCTGGAAACTGAATCTGATATTTTTATAATCGCCACCCATCGCAACGATTTTCGCAACACTTTCTACAACGGCATAAGAAGCTCCCAACAAAGAATTCTGCTTAGAAATCTCTGCATCGAATCCCCAACTCGCCAAAGAAACTGTTTCAATATCTTTTGCTCCGATAATTGGCAATGTCTGAACGCTTCCTTCCATCAATGTCTGCTGATATTTTCCACCTAAAGGCATCGCAACCGTAGTTGCACCAATCGATGAATCGAACATTTCTAGCAAACCTTTTTTGGAAGCTACATTTTTATCGCTTAATATGTTTAAGAAATTCTCTTCATTAAATGCAGGACTTTCTTCTTTCACTTCATTAAGGTGAGTAATTTTAACTTCCTGACTTTTTAAACAACCGTTTGTATCCAAAAATTCTCTTGAAAGGTCAACAATCTTATCGCCTTTCCAGAACATCTGCATTCTTCCTGAATCTGTTACTTTTGCAACTTCAACTGCTACAATATTTTCAGCTTCACAGAATTTGATGAATTGTTCTTTATCTTTTGGTTCAACTACAACCGCCATTCTTTCCTGAGATTCGGAAATAGCTAGTTCAGTTCCATTTAAACCTTCATATTTTAAAGGTAAAACGTCCAAATTTACTTCCAACGAATCAGCGATTTCGCCGATCGCTACAGAAACACCTCCGGCTCCGAAGTCATTTGATTTTTTAATTAATCTCGTTACTTCCGGATTTCTGAATAAACGCTGGATTTTTCGCTCTTCCACGGCATTTCCTTTCTGAACTTCCGAACTCATCGTGTGAATTGAAGTTTCGTCTTGTTCTTTCGAACTTCCGCTTGCTCCACCAACACCATCACGACCCGTTGCACCTCCCAAAATGATAATAGAATCGCCAGCTTCAGGCTTTTCACGTCTTACCCAATCCACAGGAACCGCTCCGGCAACAAAACCAACTTCCATTCTTTTCGCTTTGTAGCCTTCATCATAGATTTCAGAAACCATTGTAGTCGCCAAACCGATTTGGTTACCGTAAGAAGAATATCCGTTGGCAGCCTGTTTTGTGATTGTTTTTTGAGGTAATTTACCCGGTAAAGTCTGATCTACAGATTCTAAAACATCAGCAGCACCTGTTAATCTCATCGCCTGAAAAACGAAAGAACGCCCAGACAAAGGATCTCTGATGGCACCACCTAAACACGTTGAAGCCCCTCCGAAAGGCTCAATTTCTGTCGGGTGATTGTGCGTTTCATTTTTGAATAATAAATACCATGGTTCTTTTTTACCATCATATTCAGCTTCAATCTGGATCGTACAAGCGTTGATCTCATCCGAAACCACCAAGTTCTCCAAATTGCCTGTTTTATGGAAATATCTTCCGCAAACGGTCGCCAAATCCATTAAAGAGATTGGTTTCAATTCGCGTCCTAAGAATTTTCTTTTCTCGATATAATCGTCAAAAATTGTTTGTAAAGTTTGTTTGAAATCACCTTCAAATTCAATATTTGACAATTCTGTTTCAAATGTTGTGTGACGGCAATGGTCGCTCCAATAGGTATCCAAAACTTTAAGTTCAGTTTCTGTAGGATTTCTTTGCTCCGACTTAAAATATTCCTGAATAAATTTCAAATCATCCAACCCTAATGCGAAACCGTGAGAAATATAAAATTGCTCTAATTCATCCGAATTAAACGAATTAAAACCTTCGTGAATAATCACTTTTGATGGTGTTTCTTCCGCAGGAATATCCAAAATTGATAAATCTTTTTCCTGAGACTCCACTTTATTAATTAAAAGATCTTTGATTTTGACTAAATCGGTATCATTGATTCCTTTTATTTCTATTAACTTACCGCTACGAACTTTTGATTTCTCATTCCCAGTCAATAAAGCGATACACTGTTGAGCAGAATCTGCACGCTGATCGTACTGTCCCGGTAAAAATTCTAATGCGAAATGAATTTCCTTTGCAGGATTTTCTTCGATTAAAATATCCGTAACCGGATCCACGAAAGTGCTATTAACCACCTTTTCGAATTCGCCGTCATTCAGACCAAAAATATCGTAAACATTATACACTTTTACGCTTTGGATTGACGGAACGACTGCTTTTATTTCATCAAAAATTTTTGGACTTTCCACATCGAAAATTCCTCTTTTTTCTACGAAAATTCTTTTGTTTTGAGACATTAGATGTCAGGTATTTATTAGATTTATTTTTGTTTTAAAATTGTCATCTCAGAATCAGTTTTATATTTACTGATATTCCTAAGGAATTACAACCAGAGCTTTTGACTTTAATAAAATGTGCAGCCCAAAAGACTGCACAATATTTACACTTTAAGGTCAGCTTCCAGGCCAATCAAATCCTGATTAGCATCAATAATCGGCTGAACTTCATTAGCAATGAATTCTTCCGTTTGAATTGGTGCAAAACCGATGAAATTTTTAGGATCCAGAACCTCTTTTAATTTTGATTTATCTAGTTTTAAAGAATTATCATTAAGGATTCTTTCGATAAGGTCGTTTTCCTTACCTTCTTCTTTTACCTTTTTAGAAGCTTCCATAGAATGAACTCTGATCACTTCGTGGATTTCCTGACGGTCACCACCAGCTTTCACCTCTTCCATGATGATGTATTCTGTCGCCATGAAAGGAAGTTCTTCCCTAATATGTTTGTTGATTCTGTTTGGATAAACTACGATTCCGTTCATGATGTTATTCCAAATCAATAAGATGGCATCAACAGCTAAGAAAGCCTGAGGGATTGTTAATCTCTTGTTTGCAGAATCGTCCAAAGTTCTTTCAAACCATTGTGTTGAAGCGACCATTGCAGAACTTGTCGTCAAAGACATGACGTATTTTGCCAATGCTCCGATTCTTTCACTTCTCATGGGGTTACGCTTGTAAGCCATTGCCGATGAACCGATTTGGTTTTTCTCGAATGGTTCTTCAATTTCCTTCAAATTTTGAAGAAGACGTAAATCGTTAGTAAATTTATGAGCAGATTGCGCGATATTCCCCAATAAAGCCACAACTTTAGCATCGATTTTTCTATCGTAAGTCTGTCCGGAAACTCCGAAAACTTTTTCGAAACCGAATCTTTTTGACAATTCTTTATCTAAATGTTTTACTTTAGAATAATCTCCGTTGAAAAGCTCTAAGAAACTCGCAGCAGTTCCAGTTGTTCCTTTTACTCCTCTGAATCTCAATGTTTCCAAGAAGAAATCCAATTCTTCGATGTCTAGGACTAAACTTTGTAACCAAAGTGTTGCTCTTTTTCCAACGGTCGTTAACTGAGCTGGTTGGAAGTGCGTAAATCCTAAAGTCGGAAGGTCTTTGTACTGAATCGCAAAATCAGAAAGATTTTTCATCACGTTCACCAACTTTTTCTTCAAAATCAAAAGTCCGTCACGGATTTGAATCAAATCTGTATTATCTCCTACAAACGCCGAAGTTGCTCCCAAGTGAATAATTCCCTTTGCTGAAGGAGCTACATCACCATAAGCATGAACGTGAGCCATCACATCGTGACGGAATTTTTTCTCATAAGCTGCCGCAACGTCATAATCAATATTTTCAGCATTGGCCTTCAAATCAGTGATTTGCTCATCTGTAATGTCTAGACCAAGGTCTTTTTCTATTTCGGCAAGGGCAATCCAGAGTTTTCTCCAGTTTCTGAACTTGTTGTCAGGCGAAAAATTAAACAGCATCTCTTCACTGGAATAGCGCTCTTCCAATGGATTTTTGTAGGAATTCATTTATTACTTTTTACTTTTATTAGATACACAAAATTAAGAAAATTAACTCATTGCATAAAATCAAATTAAAAAGTAGAGGTGGATTTAACTAATTCATCATTTTGAAATCAAAAATTCGGCGGGATATTTGTATTTTCACCACAAAATCTAATCGGAATGGTATCAAAAACTACATCGCAAATCAAGGTAAGTGTGACAACCGCGTATGATAATTACAACAGTTATCCTTCCGAAAACCGCTTTGTTTTCCGTTATAATATTGAAATCGAAAACTTGGGGAATATGCCGGTGAAACTACTGACAAGACGCTGGATGATCTACGATCTTGGGTTTGGATTTACCGAGGTAGAAGGTGCCGGCGTTATTGGCCTTACGCCAGTTTTGGAAAGTGGAGAAACCTTCAGTTATTTTTCCAATGTTATCCTGAAATCCGGGGTTGGCAATATGGAAGGCTCTTACAATTTTGAATCACCTGACAAAGATCATTTTTCTGTTGAAATCCCAAAATTCAATTTGGTTTCCGAAGTTTTGAGTAATTAATATTTAATATACGCTGAGCTTCAATTGAATTGGATTATTCGAGAGCCTCAGAATCACAAATTGGAGTTATCAGCAGAAAAAGTTGACAGCATACTCTACAAAATTTTAATCCGTTTACTGAAAACGTCGTTGATTTCATCATTGCTTGTAATCATCAATCTCTCAAAGCTTAACAGGGAAATCTGCGCACAAACCTCTGCGTCTGCATCTGCACGGTGATGGTTAAAACTGATCTGATGATGATCGGCCAAGCTCCGAAGTCCATAACTTTTGAGATCTTTCCATGCTTTTTTGGCGATACCAATACTGCAAAGATAGTTGATGTTGGGTTTGAAAAATCCATAATAATCCAGGCAGCCACGCAAAACGCCGGCATCAAAAGCCGCATTGTGAGCGATTAAAAGATTGCCGTACATCATGCTTTCTACCTCATACCAAACATCATCAAAAGTGGGAGCATCCTGTACATCTTCCGGCAAAATGCCATGAACAGCCACATTATGACGGTTAAAATAAGGAAAAGACGGTGGCTTGATAAGCCATGATTTGGTTTCCTTAATTTGGCCATTTTCTACAATACAAATCCCCAATTCGCAGGCGGAATTTTTCTCGTGCGTGGCGGTTTCAAAATCTAATGCTATAAAATCCATCTCCATTTATTTACCTTGGCCCAAAAAATGTCTAAAAATCAACCATTTAGAATTATAATAGGGATCAATCTGATGTTTTTGCCTCAGCTGAATCGATTTTGGTAGTTGACTGTAGAAGCCCATATGTGCGAGAAAAACAGCCCAAAGATGTTGCCATCCGTTTTGATAAGCCATATAAAAACTGGCAACACCGTCTAATGACAACCTGAAAAACAGAATAAAAAATGCTTTTGCTGCAGGCAAATTCTTGAGCATCATGGTTAAATTATTTCTAAAATTGAGGTATGTCTTTTGAGGATTTTGCTTATTTAATGTTCCGCCACCAACATGGTAGACTTTTGATTTTCCAGTGTAATAGATCTTCCGCCCAGCATTTTTGAGTCTCCAACAAAGGTCGATTTCTTCCTGATGGGCAAAGAATCTTTCGTCAAAACCATCCATACTCCAAAAATCCTGGGATCTGATGAACAACGCGCACCCGGAAGCCCAAAAAATTTCGGTTTCATCATCATATTGGCCATTGTCGGTTTCTATATCGTCAAAAATACGTCCCCGACAATATGGGTAACCCAGATTGTCGATTAATCCGCCACCGGCACCAGCAAATTCAAACTTGTTTTTTTGATTGTAATCAAGGATTTTTGGCTGAACGGCGGCAATGTCAGGATTTTCAATGAAGAGCTTTTTAACCGGATCAATCCAATTCTCTGTAACTTCTACGTCAGAATTTAACAAACAATAAATGTCTGCCTTTATAGTTTTTAACCCATCATTATAACCTTTGGCAAATCCTGAGTTGGAAGTGTTTTGAACAATTTTAACCGAAGGGAAATCAGACTTTAAAAACGAAATAGAGTCATCTGTAGAAGCATTATCAATCACATAGATCTCCGCATCCTGAGAATACCGGATGACCGAAGGTAAAAATGTTTGTAACCAGTTTTTCCCATTCCAATTTAATATAGCAACAGCAACTGTCATTTATTCGTCATATTTTTTGATGGCATCCTTATATTTCCAGCGGCGGTGAGACCAAAGCCAGTTATCAGGTCTTTTTTTTATCGTATTTTCCAGCAGTTTATGAAATTTCCTCACCACTTCATGCTCGACAAACTTCTCGCCCTCAGGATAAATGCGGTAATAATTAACCTGATAAAAACCCCGTTTAACCTTCTTCATTTCGCAAAAGATAAATGCCAAATCCATTCTTGTAGAGAGCTTATCATAGCCTACAAAAGCAGGCGTGCGCTGGTTAAGAAACTTAAGACCATAGTTGACATGCGAGACATGTGGCGTTTGATCTGCCACGAACATGTAAGCAGAATCGCCGTTGTTTGGCGTTCGGAAAATATGTTTAATCACTTCATTGGCTTCCAGTGATTTGTTATTAAAACGATTACGGATTAGTCTTATTTTACTTTCCCAAAAGTGGCTGTTCATTTTCCGATAAACAGGATGACAGTCTTTCTGTGGAATAACGGTGGCCAGAGCGTTGTACCATTCCCAGTTAAAAATATGGCCAGAGAGCATGATTACATTTTTACCTTCTGCCTTTGCCTGGTGAAAAACGTCTTGATTAAGATGTTGCATCCGAACTCTAGATTCGGTGACAGAAATGGTAAAAGCCTTAAGCATCTCGGCAAGGTAATCACAGAAGTTAGAAAAAAAACGTTTGGAAATACCCTTGATTTCAGCTTCAGATTTTTCCGGGAAGGCATTTCTAAGATTTTCTAATACAGTGCTTTTTCTGTAACCAAAAATATAGTAATTAAGAAAAAATACAATATCTGAGAAAAAGTAGAGAATCCTGAGTGGTAATCGGGAAATCAGAAGTAAAAGACTAAATAAAAATTGATTCAATGGATAATGGTTATTGGCAAATATACTGATTATTGTCGGGATATTTGTTTAACTTTGATGATAATTACAATTACAAAATATGAGAAAATCGGTTAATAAGATTTTAATGATAGGAGGGATACTAATGTTTTCTCTTAATTATGCCCAGTCTCAACAGCCCACGCTTAGCAAAGAACAAATTGAAGCCAAGAAGAAGGCGGCAGCTGAAGAAAAAGCAAGACTGCCAAAACCTTACCATCCCGAGGCAAACGCTGAAGCCGATATTGCCAATGCTGTGAAGCAAGCTAAGAAAGAAGGGAAAAATGTCCTGATCCAGGCAGGAGGCAACTGGTGCATCTGGTGCCTTAGGTTCAATAATTATGTTCAGCAAACACCAGAACTTAAAAGCTTTGTAGATCAAAACTATATCTATTATCATCTTAATTGGTCGCCAGAAAATAAGAATGAAAAAGTATTTTCCAAATATGGCAACCCGGGGGAAAAATTTGGTTATCCTGTGTTCATAATTCTGGATGCCAATGGTCAGCAGATCCATACCCAAGACAGTTCTGTATTGGAAGAGGGCAGTGGATACAGCCTAGAAAAAGTACAAGCCTTTTTTAAAGACTGGGCACCCAAAAAATCTTAATTTTAAAGAAAAGGATGATCTCAGCGATCATCCTTTTTTTATATTTTAATCCTTGACAATCTTTTCTATTAATTCTCCAGTTTTAGTCTTAATTTTAATGAGATAGTTGCCTTTTAATAATTTTGATAGATCTATTTTATTTTGATTCTCGATTTTTACAAGCCTTCCTAAATAATCATATACTGAAACTGACTCCACTTTTTTTGAAGACTTAATGATCACAAAATCTTTAGCAGGGTTTGGATAGACCATAATTTTTGATTTTGTCAGATCATTAGTGCCAAGGTAAGTCTGATAAGTTTTATAGAAATTTAAAATCCCATAGCCCATCTGGGAAGATGTATTGGGATATAATGATGCGCTTTGGCGGAGCCTGTCTTTTATAAGCTCACGAGAATCCGATGACGGATAGCTCTGGAGCAAGCAGGTTACACCACCTGCCGCAAGAGGCGTTGCGAAAGATGTTCCGCTGCCATAATCTGAGCTATTATTATAAGCGTAATAAGTGTTGGTTCCTCGTGCTGCCGCATCTGGCTTTACTAGACCTGCAGAATTGGGACCGTAAGAAGAAAAACCGGAAGCATTGCCCGATGATGTAACCGAGCCAATTGAAAAAACTTTAGCATTGTCCGCAGGGGCAGAGATGTAATGCCAGGCATCCTGACCTTCGTTTCCCGCAGCTACCAATACAAAGATTCCTTTTTCTGACGCTATTTGTGCACCGCGGGAAATAAAGGTTGTAGTCCCATTCATATCTTGGTAAGTATAGTCATAACGACTGTCATCGAATTCCGAATATCCCAATGATGTAGAGATGACGTCAACGCCTTGTCTGTCGGCTTCTTCTGCGGCTTCTATCCAATAGAGCTGTTCTTCTGGGATCTCCTTGGCTGCATCTTCTGAAGCATAAAGGTAAAAATCGGCATCCGGCGAAGTGCCAACAAAAGTACCGTCAATATAACCGCCGATAATGCCCAGACACATAGCACCATGAGAATTGAGAGAAGTGCTGTAAACATTGGAAGTTTTAGAAACAAAATTATAAGTAGCCTTAATATGTCCATTATCGCGCATTCTTTTGAAAGCACTTCCCGTGTTCACATAAGGGAATCCCGTGTCAATCACCGCAATAGCCATGCCCGAGCCAGTATATCCCGCAACATGCAAAGCCCTTAGATTGACCTGGTTGATCTGGGACAAACTGTTACCATAATTAAAATTGGCAAGTGCATCTCTTCCTTCAATATCACCATTCTTCGGTTTAAATTTATTGATTTTTTGGCTTCGCTTTCCGCCGCCGTCAGGATTTCTTACGAAACTCTCAACATGGTCTACATAAGATTGCCCTGAAAGTTGTGTTATCTGGCTCGCAGTCGCATTAACCGCTACGCCATTCAGCCATTTTGAGTAGTCCGTCACGGTGAACCCCAAATTTTTAATATTCTGAATATAACTCACTTCTATAGGCGCGTCCTGATCTGTGAGGTCTATGCCAAGTTTATTCCTTCGATCCAGGGATTTTTGGCTCAGCTCAGATAATGGATTATTATAAAAAACTGATTTGCTAGGTTTATCCTTGAAGAACACAAAAACCAGTTCAGTTTGGGCCGCAGCAAACAACGATAGGTTTGCTGCTAATATGGTAAAAATTTTTCTCACGTTTCCGACTTTAGATTTTTCAAACAAAATAATTAAATGTAAATTTACAAAATAAACGGTTTGCTGATAAAACAAGCTAAAATACAAAGCTGACAGCACAAAATAAATATTTGCATATGAAAAAGATCCAGATGGTTGATCTACAAAGCCAGTATTATAAAATTAAGAACGAAGTGGATAATGCAGTCCTGAATGTGATGGATTCTGCAGCTTTTATAAATGGCCCGGAAGTGAAATCCTTCCAGTCCGACCTGGAAAGTTATTTGGTTGTTAAACACGTCATCCCTTGTGCCAACGGGACAGATGCACTTCAGATTGCATTGATGGCTTTAGACCTTAAAGAAGGCGACGAAGTGATTACAGCAGATTTTACATTTGCTGCTACAGTAGAAGTCATCCATCTCCTTAAACTGAAATCGGTTTTGGTAGATGTGGATTATGATACTTTCACAATAGATACAGAAGCTGTTAAAAAGGCTATTACACCAAAAACTAAAGCTATTATTCCGGTTCATCTTTTTGGGCAATGCGCCAATATGGAGGAAATCCTAAAAATAGCCAAAGAACACAATCTTTATGTTATCGAGGATAATGCGCAAGCTATAGGTGCAGAATTCGAGTTTTCCGACGGAACGATTAAACGATCCGGCACTATGGGAACAATTGGGACAACCTCTTTTTTTCCTTCCAAAAATTTGGGGTGCTATGGTGACGGCGGTGCTATTTTTACCAATGATGACCAACTGGCACACAGGATTCGCGGCATTGTGAATCATGGGATGTATGAGCGATATTACCATGACGAAGTGGGCGTCAACTCTAGGCTAGACAGTATTCAGGCCGCTATTTTGAGAAAAAAATTACCTAATCTGGATGCTTACAACGAGGCGCGCAGGAAAGCCGCAGATTTCTACGATGAAGCTTTTGCAGGCAATAACAACATCCGTACACCGGAACGAGCCGAAAATTCTACGCACGTTTTCCATCAATATACACTAAGGATACTGAACGGACAACGAAACGAATTACAAAAATACTTGGCCGAAAAAGAAATCCCGGCGATGATATATTATCCGGTGGCGCTTAGGAAACAAAAAGCCTACTACCAGGAGAGCGATCCAAAGGATTTTATCAATACAGACCAATTGCTGGATCAGGTTATCTCATTGCCAATGCACACCGAGCTTGATGAGGAACAGCTGACCTATATTACAGATTCTGTCCTTGAGTTTTTCACTTTGTCAAAGTTTTAAAACTTTGACAAAGTTTAGCTTAACCGAATGAAAATAAGAGAATGCATATTAGAAACCGATAAGTTTTATCATATCTTCAACAGAGGAATTGATTCTAAAAGAGTTTTTCTGAATGATGAAAATTTTTCTTTTTTTCTTCGGAAGACAGAAAAGTATATCCTGTCTGTTTTTGATGTTTATGCTTATTGCCTAATGCCAAATCATTTTCATTTTATCCTGAAACCAAAATCCGATATTAATTTTGAAAATCAGTTTCGGGAAAAAGGTTTACACTCGGAAGAATCGGTTTTCAGCAAATCTATCGGAAAACTAATCAGCAGTTATACCCAAGCTTTTAACAATGTTTATCAAAGAACAGGTCGTTTGTTCGAATCGCCTTTTAAACGAATCGAAATTGATGCCGAAGACTATTTGAAGAATCTGATTGTTTATATCCATCAAAATGCAGATAATTTTCAGAATTACAAATTTTCGTCTTATCGAGCCATTATATGAGGCTCAGAAACAAGTTTGAAAAGAACGGAAGTTATATGTTTATTTGATGATTTGGAGAATTTTAAATTCTGTCATAAAACTGAAATAAGAATTTGAATTAAACATTTTGTCAAAGTTTTGCGAAGCAAATAAAACTTTGACATAGTTTATAAGTATAAAAAAAATTAACCTAAAACTTTGACAAAGATTTTAAACTTTGTCAAAATGCAAACAAAAAACTATGTCAATACTCGTAACAGGCGGTCTCGGCTATATTGGGTCGCATACAGTTGTAGAATTAATCAACAACAATTTTGATGTCGTTATCGTTGACGACCTTTCCAATTCGGAGAAATTTATCCTTGATAATATCGAAGAAATCACAGGGAAACGCCCTGTTTTTTACCCGTTCGACCTTAAAAGGAAAGAACTTTTAGCTCAGGTTTTTGATGCTCATAACATCGAAGGCTGTATCAATTTTGCAGCTTATAAAGCAGTGGGAGAGAGCATGGTAAAACCTCTGGATTATTATGAGAATAATCTTTTTTCTTTAATTAATGTCCTGCAGGAATTCAAAAAAAGAAATATTTCCAACTTTATTTTCAGTTCCTCTTGCACGGTTTATGGCCAGGCAGACGAGATGCCTATTGACGAAAACACACCACTGAAAGAAGCAGAATCTTCCTATGGCAAAACCAAACAGATGGGTGAGGATATCCTTAAAGATTTCTCAAGAGCTTATCAAAAAAAGGTTTGTCTTCTAAGATATTTTAATCCTATTGGTGCACATCCAACGGCTCTTTTGGGGGAATTACCTGCCGGGATCCCCAACAATCTGGTGCCTTATGTCACACAAACGGCTGCGGGAATCAGGGAAAAACTGAGTGTGTGGGGTGATGATTACCCTACAGAAGACGGTACAGCAGTACGGGATTATATCTATGTTGTGGATTTGGCCAAGGCTCACGTTGCGGCACTACAAAAACTGATGAATTCTGAAGAAGAAACAGTCTTGGAAATTTACAACCTTGGCACGGGAAAAGGTTCTTCGGTACTGGAAGTGGTAAAGGCTTTTGAAGTAGCCAATGATGTCAGCGTACCTTACCAGATCTGCCCAAGGCGGGAAGGTGATATTACCATTGCTTATGCCAATGCAGACAAGGCGGAAAGAGAGCTCCATTGGAAATCCGATACGTCTTTGGAAGAGGCATTGAAAACAACTTGGGAATGGCAAAAATACCTGAAATCTAGAGAAATATAATTTTCTCAATATTAAATAAATGAGGGTGGAGTATCGTTTACTTCACCTTTTTTTGTTTCGATTATAATATTTAGCACTGTTTTTTTGTTAAATACAAATAGTGGATGGTTTTGAAAAAGTTACTTTTTTTATGTTGCCTTAATGTAAGTTTTGCGATCTTCGCACAAAACAATCTTACGTTTTCCAATGACCGTTTTTCTGGGATTAATAGTGTTGTTTTATCGCCAACGCAAAGTTATCTCAACCCAAATCCTTGGGACATTAATCTTGTTTCTGCTGATCTTTTTTTTCAAAATGATTATGCTTTTATCTCAAAGCAGAGTCTGCTTGGGTTATTTTCAGCAAATATAAAAATAGCTAATCATCGTGAAAATGTGACCGGTGAGAATCAGTCCAATGTTATGGATTTTTACAACAAAAATCTGGCAAACCTTAGTCTTAATTCCGATATTTTGGGTCCATCATTTTCTATGACTGCCAAGCTTGGAGACAGAAAATATGTATTGGGCTTGTTTAGCAGAATCAGGACACAAACTTCACTTTTGGGATTGGATAATTATCTGCGGTTTAATAATCAAGGTGTTTCCCAACCTGTCACATTTGAGATGAGTCCTTTACATACTTCGGCAATGAACTGGGCAGAAGTTGGTCTTAACCTTGCTACCGAAATCTTCCCAGATTCCGAAAAACAATGGATCATCGGTTCCAATTTAAAATACGAAATCGGGCTGGATGCTGCGAATATCAAAAGCTTATCAAACATTACGCTTACCGCGAAAGATTCGGTAGATCCAGAGAATCCAAATAAGGATATCTATGCATCTGGATATGATTTGGCAGCTTCTTACAGTACCGGCTACAATGCAGACAAAAACCAATATCAACCGCGCCCAAACGGTAGCGGTGTTGGTTTGGATTTAGGGATTGCCATGCTGGACAAAGACAAAAATGATGATGAATATAATTACAAAGTCGCATTTAATGTAACGGATTTTGGGTTTGTCAACTTCAAGTCTGGGCGCAACCATTATTTTAAAGGGAATACTGTTTGGTTACAAAATAACCCAGAATTAGAAAATCGAAAATACGATGGCCCGGAAGAATTTCTCAGGATGCTGAGCGAACAGGCTTACGGCAATGCGGATGCTTCTTTCACAGGAACGGGATTCAGGATTGGATTGCCGACTGCCATTAATATCAATTACAGCCAAAAAATCAAAGCCAATCATTTTGTCAACTTTAATTGGATTCAGAGAATGCCTGTTTTTGAGAATAGTATAAAAAGGAGCAATATCATCAATGCCAATTACAGCATCCAGAAGAATGCTTTGGCGTATGGGTTTTCTACATCTTTTGTGGATTATAAAAACCTGCAGTTTGGTGGTTATTTACGATTAGGACCTGTTATCTTGGGCAGCGAAAATATTTTTCCGGTTCTTTTTAAACAAAACAAGCTTCATGCGGCTTCGGTTTATTTGGCAGTCAAACTTTATCCGTTCTGGGACAACGATATGAAAAGGCACCGACGTAAAAAATGCGATTGTGAAAAATGATCAGGCTTAATTTTAAGATTTTTTCTCAGCAAAACTGAAGATGTTATGAAGTTTCACTTCAGCAAAACCGGTCGATTTTATCTTGGAGGCTACAATCATCGCTTTTGCCAAAACGGCTGTTGGCAAAGGCTGTTGACTTTTGAATAAACCTAAGCTATTCAAAAATTTGACAACCTTAAGGCTCAGGACTTCTGCATTCCGGTCACTGTTTTTGCGTTCCAGCATACCCGGTTTGAAAATGGTTGTTTTATCGAATTTCAAATTCTTAACTGCTTCTTCCAATTCGCCCTTTATCCTTGAATAAAAAATTTTGGAATCAGGATTGGCCCCGTAAGCCGAAACCAGGATGTAATCCTCAACATTATTTTGCCGCGCTGCTTTTGCAAACTCCAGCTGATAATCATAATCTATGATTTTTTGGTTGGCTTTGCTACCGGCAGATTTCAGCGTTGTTCCCAAGCAGGAAAATGCCACATCACCTTTTACAAGATCTTGCCATTCCTCGGGATGGTCAAAATCTACGAGATGCGATTTTATTTTGTCATGATGAAAATCAGAACGGCGCCTTACAAAAATATCAACCTGTTCAAAGTCTGGGTCTGCGCAAAGCTGATTCACAAGATCTGTCCCGGTGGCGCCAGTTGCACCAATTACCAAAGCCTTCATAAACATAAGATTTGATAATAAAGGTAGGCATAATTTTCTTACGAAATTAACTACTGCAATTGGTTCAGGTATTCCTCTAGGATAATTTTAAACCATTCTGTAAAATGATCAGGTTTTTCCGCGATTTCCTTTTGCAGGTCAACAAGCGAGATATAACGTATTTCCGAAACTTCTTCCGGATTCAGATTAAAATTTCCGTCAAAATCCCCGGTAAAAACATAATCTAGCTCGTGCTCCCACAGGCCGTCACCCACATCCGCTTTGTAGATAAAATGGAATTTCTCTGTCAGGTCACAATCAATTCCCAGCTCCTCCTTTAGCCGCCTTTTGGCCGCATCGGGATAAGATTCGTTTATCCTGGGGTGCGAGCAGCAGGCATTGGTCCATTGGTTCGGCGAGTGATACTTTTCCCCGGCTCGCTTCTGCAGCAGCATTTCCCCGTTTTTATTGAACAAAAAAACCGAAAAAGCACGGTGCAAAAGTCCGTTTTCATGTGCCTGCATTTTTTCCATTTGCCCCAAAACTTCATCCTGAGGATTTACCAATACCACTTTTTCCATCTTACAAAAATAAGGATTTTAGAATTAATTTTTCAGGCTTTTTGATGAAGCTAAAATGTTGTAATTATTTTTATTGGGAGCTATTTCCCGCTGTCCACTGTATCTTTTTTCCATCACCAGACCTCCGCAAAAAAAGGATGCCGTTTCCATCGGGGCTAGGGTTTTGTAAAAAAACAACACTAACAAATCAAAGTAAAATGTTAAGATATTCTTGTTTGAAGAATAATTTTAAGTTTTTAACCCTCAAAATATAGATTTCAAACCAAAAGAAAAGTATCAGGTCCTCAATAAACTTTAAAACTCTCCGGCTCTGAAAACCCTAAACACACTCTCTCCACTCATTCGAAAAAGCGATAAAATCGGCTACAGAAAGCTCTTCTGCACGGATATCCAAGAAGGGATGTGATTTTAGCATTTCTGGGATTCCTAGCACTTTCAGAGAATTGCTCATTTTTTTACGTCGTTGTCCAAATCCGGCCTTTACAATCTGTTTAAAAAGGATTTCGTTTCCGGCCAAACCGGGTTTCAGGTTCCGTGTCATTCGGATAACACCCGATTTTACTTTCGGTGGCGGATTAAACACATTCTCATGAACCGTGAAAAGGTACTCCACATCATAGTAAGCCTGCACGAGAACCGACAAGATGCCGTAATCCTTGGTTCTTGGTTTGGCCGCCGTCCTTTCCGCAACTTCCTTCTGGAACATGCCGCTCATCTCGGGAATAAACGTGAAATTATCAATAATCTTAAACAAAATCTGCGATGAGATATTGTACGGGAAATTCCCAATCACGGCCAGCTCTTCGCCAAAGATTTCGGGAATATTGATCTTAAGGAAATCGCCTACAAAATGCTGCGCTTCCAGCTTAGGATAATGTTCTTTCAGATAAACTATAGATTCCTGATCGATCTCTGCAACGTAGATTTCAGTATTTTTCTGCAAAAGGAATTTGGTAAGAACGCCCATTCCCGGACCAACTTCCAACACTTTTTTGTAGCCTTCAAACGACAGTGAATCCACAATTTTTCCGGCAATGTTTTGATCTGTGAGGAAATGCTGCCCAAGGTGTTTTTTTGCTCTTACGTCCAATGCTGATTTTTTACAAAGTTATATTATTTATCTAAAGTTTAATCGTGCTGAAATTCACTGATGAAATGCAGTTTCACATTCGGGAATTTCTCCTGTGTCATGTGAATCGTGAAAGACGAATCTGCCAAGAAAACCAATTGGTCATATTTGTCCCTAGCTAGAAAACGCTGTTTTAAGCGGGCAAATTCCCGGAACTCTTCTGATTTTTCATCGGCTTCTATCCAGCAAGCTTTATGGATGCTGATTGGTTCGTAAGTACATTTGGCGCCGTATTCGTGCTCCAAACGGTATTGGATCACTTCGTACTGAAGCGCACCAACGGTTCCGATAATTTTTCTGTTGTTCATTTCAAGTGTAAACAGCTGAGCCACACCTTCATCCATCAATTGATCTACACCTTTTGCTAATTGTTTGGCTTTCAACGGATCATTATTATTGATATAACGGAAATGCTCCGGTGAGAAACTTGGGATACCTTTGAAGCTCAGCTTTTCGCCAGCGGTCAATGTATCGCCAATCCTGAAACTTCCGGTGTCATGAAGCCCCACAATATCGCCGGGGAAACTCTCGTCCACAACCTCTTTTTTATCTGCAAAGAATGCGTTGGGAGAGGAGAATTTCATCTTTTTGCCTTCTCTTACCAGCAAGTAATTTTCATTTCTTTTAAACGTCCCCGATACGATTTTCACAAACGCCAAACGGTCGCGGTGTTTGGGATCCATATTGGCATGGATTTTAAAAACAAAACCTGTAAAATTGGGTTCTTCAGGTTTTACCAATCTTGTTTCGCTTTCTTTGGGTTGTGGCATTGGCGCGATGTCTATAAAGGCGTTCAGCAATTCCCTAACCCCAAAATTATTAAGCGCAGAACCGAAGAAAACCGGCTGCTGCTCGCCATTCATATAATCCTCGCGGTTAAATTCGGGATAAACGGATTGTATCAATTCTAATTCTTCCCTCAATGTTTTAGCTGCCTTTTCGCCAACAGCTTCATCGATAGAAGTATCATTGATGTCATCAAATTTTATGGATTCCCCAACTTTCTGTTTTTTCTCTTCCAGAAATAACTGGATGTTGTTTTCCCAAATATTATAAATCCCCTGGAAGTCGCTTCCCATACCAATTGGCAAAGAAAGCGGGCAAACGGTTAAACCTAATTTCTGTTCCACTTCGTCCAGAAGGTCAAAAGCATCTTTCCCTTCACGGTCCAGTTTGTTGATGAAAACAATCATCGGGATATTTCTCATCCTACACACCTGAACCAGTTTTTCGGTCTGTTCCTCAACACCTTTTGCCACGTCTATTACCACAATTACAGAGTCAACGGCTGTTAATGTGCGGTAAGTATCTTCGGCAAAATCTTTGTGACCAGGCGTATCCAGGATGTTGATTTTATGGTCTCTATACTCAAAAGCCAAAACCGATGTTGCCACAGAAATCCCTCTCTGGCGCTCAATCTCCATAAAGTCGGAGGTTGCCCCTTTTTTAATTTTGTTAGATTTTACGGCACCGGCTTCCTGAATGGCACCTCCAAAAAGCAGGAGCTTTTCCGTTAATGTCGTTTTACCGGCATCGGGGTGGGAGATGATTCCGAAAGTTTTTCTTTTGCTGATTTCCTGTTCTAGAGACATAATAAAATTTGAGACTGCAAAAATCGTGATTTTTATCGAATCCTGAAAGTCTTCAATTTTATTATTAATTCAATCAAAAAAATCACATCCCCGAACCGGAATCTTTGATTTTTAAATAATAAGCCAACGCCAAACCGATCAAAACAATCCCCACGCTGAATGGAAAGATATATGCCAGGCCGAAATGATCTGCCACGCCGCCAATCAGCGGCCCTGTGATGCCTAAGGAAATGTCAATAAAAAGCCCGTATCCTGCTAATGCTGAACCATGGTTAGATGGAGGAACAGCCTTGATAGCCATAACGCCCAAAGCCGGAAAAATTAGGGAGAATCCCAAACCTGTGATCCCAGCACCAATTAATGCCATGTACGATTGATGTGACAGACTGATAACCGTCAAGCCAATGGTCTCAACAGCCAAGCTGGCAATGGCCACGCGGATGCCGCCAAAAGTATTAATCGCATTGCTGAAAACAATCCGGGAAAAGACAAACAAAATCCCAAAAACCGACAGGCATAGCGCACCATCTTTCCAATGATAATAGTCGTAATACAATGTGATGAATGTGGAAATGGTTGCAAAACCAAGGCCTCCAAACGCCAGGCAAAAACCAAACGGCGCAACCTTGGCTAAAACGGACCAGAAAGATTGCTGTTTCTCCGCAGAGTGTATTCCTATTTTGTTCTGCTTATTTCTGGCCATCAGAAAACCAACCAATCCTGCAACAATAATCAGAATGCCTAATCCGTAAAAACTTAAATTGTTGACTATTATAACACCAGAAAATGCTCCTAAAGCCAAAGCACCATACGAAGCGACACCATTATAAGAAATAATTTTTGCAGTATGCTGATCGCCCAAAGATAAAATAGCCCAGTTGATAGGGCTTGCGCCTACCATTCCCTCAGCACAACCGGTTAAAAGACGGGTTATAATCAAAAAAATGAGGCTGATGGCTGGTGAAAAGCGAAAGTAATAAGCACCAATCAAAATAGCTCCTGTGACTGCAAAACTTAACATACTGCCAATCACCGCAGGTTTTGGGCCTTTCTGATCCACAATTTTACCGGAATAGGCACGCATCAGGAAAGTACTTACATACTGTAAACTAATCACAATACCTGCAATTAGCATGCTGAATCCCAAGGTTTTATTAATGAAAATGGGTAAAACCGATAAGGATAAACCAATGATAAAATAACCTATAAAGGTAAAAGCAATATAGGATATTAATTGATTGAAAATGTTTTTGGGAGTTTCTGAGTCAACTGTCATTATGCTAATTAGATATTGCAAAATTAGCATTTTGAGAATTGTTATTTAATTATTTAAAAATGATTATCCAGGTCATAAGCAAAAGCATCAATACAATAAATAATAATCCCGAAACAAAATTTCTTACTTCAAATTTTTTGGCCGTCAAATTAGAGTAGGGCAGATAGAAACAATTGAGACAAAAAAATAGAAATGCCCCAACGGAAATTATAATGTCCCAGAAGAATAAGTTTTTGTGCATAACAACTGAGATATTCATTAAAAATAAGAATAATAATTCAAATATTCAGTAACTTTCGGTTTTCAAAAATCAATCATGGAACAATATAGATTGGAGAGCGATCTGCTCGGCGAATTACAGGTACCAATTGGTGCTTATTATGGAGTTCAGACCCAACGTGCTATTAACAATTTCAATATTTCAGGTCAAAAATTATTTTCTTACCCCGAGTTTATCAAAGCTTTGGGTTATGTGAAAAAAGGGGCAGCAAAAACCAATTATGAGCTAGGTCTGCTGGATGAAAACCTGTATCAGCATATCAATAAAGCCTGCGATGCGGTGATCTCGGGAAAATACAATTATGAGTTTCCGGTTGATATGATCCAGGGCGGAGCAGGAACTTCGGTTAACATGAATACCAACGAAGTCATTGCCAATATCACGCTGGAGCTGCTTGGCCATCAGAAAGGTGAATATCAGTTTTGTTCGCCTAACGACCATGTTAATTTGTCACAGTCCACCAATGATGCCTACCCAAGTGCCATAAAAATTGCACTGTATAATATGAATAAAATCCTGGTAGAAAAACTGAAACAAATTGTGGAAGCATTTCGCCAAAAAGGTTTTGAATTTCAGGATGTTATCAAGATGGGACGCACCCAGTTGCAGGATGCAGTGCCAATGACCATGGGGCAGGAGTTTGAAGCATTTGCGGCCACATTGGACGAAGATATTGAAAAACTGAATAACAATGCCAAGCTTTTTGTAGAACTCAACATGGGCGCAACGGCTATTGGGACAGGTATTAATGCGCCATCAGGATATGCTAAAAAATGCGCTGAGAATTTAGCCGAAATTACCGGTATGCCTATTATCTCAGCACCGGATTTGGTAGAAGCTACGCCGGATACGGGTGCGTACGTTATCTATTCTTCTGCTATGAAAAGGATGGCTGTAAAACTTTCCAAAATCTGTAACGATTTACGGTTGCTTTCTTCTGGTCCGCGTGCCGGTTTGTATGAGATCAACCTTCCCCCTATGCAGCCGGGATCATCCATTATGCCAGGAAAAGTGAACCCTGTGATTCCGGAAGTTGTAAACCAGGTTTGCTATAAAGTGATTGGTAATGACCTGACTGTAACTTTTGCGGCAGAAGCCGGGCAATTGCAGCTGAACGTGATGGAGCCTGTGCTTTGCCACGCCATAATGGAAAATATTCATTTTCTTTGTAATGCGCTTGATACGCTTCGCGAAAAATGCGTTGTCGGTATTACTGCAAACAAAGAAGTTTGCCTAAATATGGTAAAAAACAGCATTGGGATTGTAACGGCGCTTAACCCTTACATCGGTTATAAAAACTCGACCAAGATTGCAAAAGAAGCTTTGGAAACTGGTAAAAGCGTGTATGACCTGGTGATTGAACATCAATTGTTGTCTCAGGAAAAACTGGACGAAATCCTGGATCCTAAAAACATGCTGAACCCGCATAACAAAATACTGATTTAGAATTTTGAAGTTCCTCATCATCATTCCGGCTCATAACGAGGAAAATAACATTTCCCTCTGTCTGGATTCTCTTAAACATCAGAGTTTTCAGGATTTTCTCTGTATGGTGGTGAACGACGGCTCTACCGATAAAACTGGAGAAATAGCTCAGGAATTGGTTCATCAGACTTCAAACTTCAAACTTCAGACTTTAGAAACATCTGAGCATCATCCTGGCGCCAAAGTGGTAAAAACTTTTTATCAGGGTTTGGAGTCTGTTGACTGGCAAGATTTTGACATCATCTGTAAATTTGATGCGGATATTGTATTTCCTAAAAATTACCTGGAAAAAATCAATCATAAATTTGAGACCAATCCAACAATCGGCATTTGTTCCGGTTTGGTTTATATCAGAAATTACAAGCAGAATCCGGAGATCAAAAACCTGAGGAAACAAAGCGAAAACTGGGCAGATTTTAGCAATCAAAATAAAGACTGGGTTTTTGAAAACCTATCTTCGCGGGATCACGTCCGTGGTCCGATAAAAGCTTACAGGAGAGAATGTTTTGTTGCTATGAAGGGGCTGCGTCCGGTGCTTGGCTGGGACAATCTGGATATTTTGCTGGCAAAGATGCATCATTGGGAAGTGGTTACCATCAAGGATCTTTGGGTAAAACACCTGCGGCCAACGGCTTACAAATACAAATCGCAGAAGGCAGAAAAACTAGGGCAGTATTTTTATAATATTGGTCTCAGCTTACCTTTGGCAATGATTTCTTCCGCAAAATCTTCTTTTAAAAACCAATCTGTAAAAGAATTTTTTGTAACCATCAGATCTTTTCTGAGGCAAAAAGGGCAGCTACAGCTAAGTAAAGAAGAAATTAAATTCATCAGAAACCTGAGGTGGAAAGAGTTTTTTAAAAATTTTGGATTTTAACAAAGCTTTTCAGGGCTGAAAAATCATGAAAGGTTCAGAAGAAAAAACAGACTATCATTTTGAAAAAAATTGCATACATAGAGCTGGATACGCACGCCGAGTTGGCCGCCAATTTTTATGAATTGACGAAAGATTCCGCTGATATTTCTGTTGATTTCTACTTCTCCGAAAAGATATTTAAACTACTCAATATCCGAGATAAAAACATCCATATCACAGACTATTCTGACCTTTTGGACATTCTTAAAAAGAAGAAATATGACCTGATTATTATCGGGACCGTTCACAGGCATTTTATTTTTTACAAAGCCATTGTGAAAAGATATAACACGGCGGTTCTTGTACATAATCTCAATTTTTCACAAGCTTCCAAATGGGATTTATTTAAAAGTATCTTCAGGAAAGATTTTAAATACAGGCTCAAACTGCTATTGAAAGAAGGATTGTTGGAGGCTCCGAATGTTTATCAAAAAGCTAAAAATATTTTGGCGATCGATAAAAAAATGTCGGAAAAATATCAATTTAAATTCCTTCCACTTTATCACTATAATGCTTCAATAGGAAAATCAGCTCAATTATTGGATCGTCAAATTATTAAGATTGTCATTCCCGGCGCTGTTTCTCAGAGCAGGCGGGATTATGATTCGTTGTTTGAAAAACTGAAAAATTTCAAGGATAATGGTTTGTTTTACCAATTTATTTTCCTGGGAAAAGCATCAGGGAAAGAGTTGGAAAAGCTGAAATATTTTGAAAAAAATAATCTTCAAAATATTAATTTTCAATATTTTATAGATAAAATTCCACAGGATCAGTTTGACAAAATAATGTCCACTGCGGATCTTCTGTATTGCCCGATACAGCCAAAAACTGATTTTTTCTCTGTGAAAGAATTCTATGGAAAAACCAAAGCAAGCGGAAACATCGGTGATGCTATCAAGTATGGTAAACCGGCAATTTTCCCTGCAAGCTATCCTTCTAATCTCGATTTTATAATCGTAGAAACATCTGATCTGCAGCATCAAATAACGGAATTGTTTCGTCAAAACTTTGATTTCAGTTCTTATTCTAAAGAGCACGTATCCCAGGATTTGGTCACGCTGCTTAAACGACTTTAAAAACTTACTGTTTCAGAAAACCTTTTCTAAGAACCACTTTGGTTTTTCGCAGGTGTTTTATAGAGTTAAACCTAATTTTCTCATTGTACAAAAACCATCCGCCAACGCAGCCTATAGCACTCCCTATTAAAATCTCTAACAATCTCATTTTTAAAAGATAATCAGGATTAAGTGAAGTAGAACTTCCGGTCTCAGCCAATAAAATCCCCATCGGGGTGAGGAAGACTACAGCCAATGCGTAATGTCTGGTAATCAGCATTTCCACAATAATTTGCAAGCAAACAATCGCCACACAAATCCATAGCATATCCTTGACATAAGAGAAGATAAACCAGGCAATCCCTAAACCAATAATAGTTCCTATAACCCTGTGCAGGCAGCGTTTCCAGATGTGGTATCGGCTAACGCCCTGCAAAACGGCAAGGCTGGAAATTGGGATCCAATAAGGATATTCCAGTTTGAAAATATGCCCAACCAAAACCGAAGCCAGCATACAAATCCCTACAATAAAGGATTCTACAAAGTTGACATAGGGATTTATTTCTAGGGTAGTGACATTACTTTTAATTCCTTTTTTCGATTTTAAAAGGCCATAAATCAGGCAAATTAAGCAGGCATTAAGTGTCCCAATGGTGAAAATACCAATCCTCTGCGGGATTGTTTCCCAGTGATGAGGCAGCCCAATTGCCATAGAAGCCATCATAATAAAGAAAAAACTACCGGGCGGTTTCAGGTTAAAATATTTGACCAAATAATATACAATCCCGGAAAAAATCCCAAATGCTAGCGGTGCAACCCACATATTGAAACTGAAAACCAGCCCAAATATGTAAGAAATTATCATCCCAAACGAACAGACAAACATCTTCATCATCATTTCAAAAATATCTTTTGTGTTGGGGATGTAAAGGATGACCAATCCTGCCAGACTGGCGGTTAAAGCAGATCTTACATCGGCAAAGATATAACCAAACACCAGCGGAATCCCCACCGAAAGTCCTGCAAGAAAAGGGATATGCCAGCTGCGGGGCGACGGTTTAAGAATGAAAAATGTACTGATTTCCTTTTTGAGTTGGTTAATTTTCAACTGTAACTATTTTTTGGATTGAAATGATAAAATTTAGATTTCACAAAAGTACCTAATGCTAACCGGATATTCAAGAGGGTTGAACATAGAATTGCTTAAAATTCCCTATTTTTGTTATCTTAAAATTTTGAGATTATAATGGATTATCTGAAAGGGTTGAATGAAGCACAATATGAGGCAGTTACCACATTACAGGGACCACTGATGGTTTTGGCAGGCGCGGGATCCGGCAAGACCAGGGTTCTCACCATGCGGATTGCCCATCTCATCACCAATGGCGTGGATCCTTTTAATATCTTGGCGCTCACGTTTACCAACAAAGCAGCCAAAGAAATGAAGGAGCGTATTGCCAAAGTTGTGGGAAACAGCGATGCCCGATCACTTTGGATGGGAACTTTTCACTCGGTTTTTGCAAGAATCCTCAGGAGTGAAGCGCATTACCTCGGATTCCCTTCCAATTTTACGATTTATGATGCTCAGGATGCGCTAAACGTCCTTAAAAAAGTAATCAAAGACCTTAATATAGATTCGGAAGTTTACAAACCCAAAAAAGTTCTTGGTAGGATTTCGCAATACAAAAACAACCTGATCACCGTCAATGCCTATTTCAATAATCCTGAATTGCTCGAGGCGGACGAACGTGCCAATATGAAATTGATTGGGGAAATCTACAGAAAATATGTGGATACTTGTTTCCGGAACGGAGCAATGGATTTTGATGATTTATTATTAAAAACCAACGAATTACTTACACGATTTCCTGAAGTCTTAGCAAAATATCAAGATAGATTCAGATACATTTTAGTGGATGAGTACCAGGATACCAATCATTCTCAATATTTGATTGTCAAGGCATTAGCGTCTAAATTTGAAAATATTTGTGTGGTGGGTGATGACGCGCAGTCCATCTACTCATTCCGTGGTGCCAATATTTACAACATCCTCAATTTTAAAAAGGATTATCCCGATGCGGTCACGGTTTCGTTGGAACAGAATTACCGCTCTACTCAGAATATTGTGGATGCTGCTAATGTGGTGATTTCCAAAAACCTGCAGCAGTTTAAGAAAAATGTTTTCAGTGAGAATGAAGTAGGGGAAAAAATCAAGGTTTACCGAAGTCTTTCCGATGCCGATGAAGCCAACTTTGTTTCTGCCAACATCTTCGAATTACACAATACGCAACAGCGTCATTTTTCTGACTTTGCGATTCTGTACCGCACCAATTCCCAAACCAGAGCGTTTGAAGACGCATTGAGGAAAAAAAATATCCCTTACAAAGTATACGGCGGCTTGTCTTTCTACCAAAGAAAAGAGGTGAAGGATCTCTTGGCCTATCTTCGTATTCTGGTGAATGAAAATGACTCCGAAGCATTGTCGCGGATTATCAATTATCCTGCAAGAGGTATTGGCGAAACTACCCAAAACAAACTAATTGTCTTCGCAGATTCGCATAACTTGGCGTTAACCCAGGTATTGGATAACCTCGGATTTTATGCCCCACAACTAGGTCTTAACAACGGAATTCTTACCAAACTTGGCGATTTCTGGGCAATGATCAAAGCCTTTCAGGTCATGCTGAAAACCGAAAACGTTTACGATGTGGCGATGGAAGTGGCCAAACGAAGCGGCCTTATCAAGTTCCTGAAAGATGACCAGACACCCGAAGGAATTTCGAGGGTAGAAAATATCCAGGAATTACTAAACTCGATGCAGGGATTTATCGAGGAGCAAAGGCAGATAGAAGACGGTAACCCAAGCTTGTCCAATTTCCTTGAGAATATTGCACTGTCATCGGACACGCAGGACAAAAAAGACGATGATACAGATAAAGTGTCGCTAATGACGATCCACCTTTCCAAAGGGCTGGAGTTCCCTGTAGTTTACCTTGTTGGGCTTGAGGAAAACCTCTTCCCGAGTTTTATGAGTTCATCCACGAGAGAAGAGCTGGAAGAAGAGCGCCGGTTGTTTTATGTGGCTTTGACAAGAGCAGAAAAGCAAGCCTATTTTACCTACGCCGTGTCGCGTTTCCAATGGGGGAAAATTACAGATTCGGAGCCGTCAAGATTTTTGAGTGAAGTCGATTCCAAATACATCGAGTTTATCAATCCAATGATGGAAGCCCGTTTTGTAAATAATTCGGGGATCAGTTCCAATATTTTTGATGAAACGCCATCAGAGCCACGGTTTTTCAAGAAGAAAGAGGAAAAGAAAACGCTGGATAGAAATATTGGCGTTCCTGCACCTAAAAAACAACTGAAACCTGTAGCCACAGCCAAAATAATCAACCCAAGTGGATCATCTTCCGAAGATATAGAGGTGGGAGACCGCGTGCGCCACGACCGTTTTGGTATTGGTGAAGTCACATTTTTGGATGGTACAGATCCACAGAATATCAAGGCCAAAGTGATCTTTGCCAATGAAGGCGAGAAAAACCTTATCCTGAAATTTGCTAAATTGACAAAGATTTAAAATTATATATTAGCAAAAGTATAATCAACGAAAAGCCAAGTGCTAACCGCAATAAGCAGACTATGATCCGAGCAAAAAATATACATAAATCATATGGTAGCCTAGAAGTTTTAAAAGGTGTAGACATCCATATAAAACCGGCCGAAGTGATCTCCATCGTTGGAGAATCGGGGGCGGGAAAATCGACTTTGTTACAGATCCTTGGGACGCTGGACAGGCCAACTGACATCGAAAAACACCATACCGAGATTAGCCTTGACGGGCAAAGTTTTCTAGGGATGAAGGATAAAGACCTGTCAAAATTCAGGAACAAAAATATTGGTTTTGTGTTCCAGAACCATCAGCTTCTGCCTGAGTTTACAGCCTTGGAAAATGTTCTCTTACCTACTAGAATTGCCGGCATTGCAGAAAAAGAAGTTATAGACAAAGCCCATTCGCTTTTTGAAGACCTGAACATTGCGCACAGGCTGCACCACAAACCGTCAGAACTTTCCGGTGGCGAGTCTCAGCGTGTGGCGGTTGCCAGAGCCCTCATCAATTCGCCAAAAATTATCTACGCCGATGAACCTACAGGCAACCTGGACTCCAAGAATGCAGATGCGCTGCATCAGTTGTTCTTTGACCTCCGGGACAAGTACCATCAGACCTTTGTAATTGTGACGCACAATATGGTTTTAGCAGAAAGTACCGATAGAAAGCTGGTGATGAAAGACGGGCAGATTATTAATGATAAATGATGTGTGATCAATGAATTGTTGATAATAGACAGATAAATAATAGACTTTTCTTTAACTCAAAAAACTTCTATTTTGAATCTCAAATCCCTTGCGGAAGATGACCGCCCAAGAGAAAAGTTCCTGTTAAAGGGGAAAGCAGCCGTCTCGGATTCTGAGCTGCTGGCGATCATTATGGGCAGCGGAAATAGGGAAGAGTCAGCGGTAGAATTGGCGCGCCGCGTACTCAATTCGGTGGATAATAACTGGCATAGACTAAGCCAACTGTCAATCAAAGACCTAATGAAATTCAAAGGGGTGGGTGAGGCCAAGGCAGTTTCTATTGCAACAGCGATGGAAATCGGTAACAGGAAGTCCCAACAAGAAGTCCTGGAAAGGCAACAGATTGGTAGCAGCCAGGATGCTTTTGAAATCCTGCAGGCGCATCTTGCGGATTTGTCCACCGAAGAATTCTGGGCTATTTTTATCAATCATCAGAACAAAGTACTTTACAAAAGTTGCCTTTTCCGCGGCGGTATTTCCAGCTCTGTTGCGGATGTACGGATTATCTTCAAAACTGCATTGGAACATTTTTCTACACGGATTATTGTGGCACACAACCATCCTGCAGGCAGTCTAAACCCCAGCCGGGAGGATATAGCCATCACTCAAAAAATCAAAGAATCCGGGAAATTGCTGGACATAGAACTGCTGGATCATCTCATCATCGCCCAGAATAAATATTACAGTTTCAAGGACGAAGGAATGCTATAATATTGATACATTTTGAACTTACCGTTTTAAAATGCAGAAACATCCGTTAAAATTGATCAAAATTTTCTTAATTTTGCAATCCGATTTCAGATATGTTTGATTCAGATTATTTACCTTATGCTGCGGCCGTTATTATTGCATTGCCATTTTTGGTTTTTGCAAAACAGTTTGTCAACAACTTTATCCGTCTGAAAAAGCAGGAAATCAACTTTTTGGCAACCAAGTCCAACAGCGAGATCAAGCTTCAGGCTTTGGAACGGATGACGCTTTTTCTGGAACGCCTGAAACCGGCCAACCTTGTCACCAGGTTTGATAAAGGCCTTCAACCGCACGAATTTGTTTTCCTTACAGAAAAGAATATCAATGAGGAGTTTGATTACAATTCTTCTCAGCAGTTATACATCTCAAGATCTTCCTGGCAGGACATTATTACCTCAAAGAATAATGTGATCCAGCTGCTTCGCAAAACTTATGAGGAGTTGGCAGACAACGCAGGATTGGATGATTTTAAGACCATCTTGCTGATGGGTTACCTGCAGTCTGATGATTATATTGCCGACACGATAGAAAACCTTAGAAAAGAACTTAACAAAATAATATAAATAAACATGATTCCTAATTGTAAAGCCCATCCTTGGCATGGGATCTCTGCAGGAGAAAATGCCCCGGAAGTGGTTAACGTTTTTGTAGAAATTGTACCTACAGACACTATAAAATACGAAGTTGACAAAGAAACGGGCTACCTAAAAGTAGACCGTCCACAGAAGTTTTCCAACATTATCCCTGCCCTGTATGGTTTTGTGCCTAAAACTTACTGTGAAGAGGAAGTTAAAAACCTGGCTGTGGCTACGGGCGCAAAAGACGTTTCCGAAGGGGATCATGATCCATTGGACATCTGCGTGCTAAGCTCACACAACATCACTTCGGGTAACATTATTTGCCAAGCCATTCCAATCGGAGGATTTCAGATGATTGACAAAGGTGAAGCTGATGATAAAATTATTGCTGTTTTGGTAGAGGATCAATTGTATGGACATATCAGAGATATTTCTGAATTGCCTCAGGCAGAAGTGAACCGTTTGCTTCACTACTTTTTGAGCTATAAAAACCTACCAACAGAACCTGCCAAAGTTAAAATTGATTTGGTTTACGGAGCAGATCACGCAAAAAAGGTGATTTTGGCTTCTCAGAAAGATTATGCTGATAATTACAGCAATTAATAAATTCCAGCTGTTGCTTTCATAATTAGAGGCCAGCTTTTAGATTAAATTGTTCGTGTGTTTGCAATTATCGTTACGATAATATACAACCCACGAACAATTTTTTTTGCACTAAAGCGCTAGTCTATAATATGATTTCACATTAACAGTAAATTCGGTTTTATTTAAAATTACTTTTTATCGTTACTTAAAATTTGGAGTAATTTTTCAATTTCTTCATTCTTTAAGAGGCCATAATATCGGTATATCGGCTGATATTGTTTATCAAAAATAATCCACAAAGGGTAAGCTAAATAACCAAATTTGTCTTTTCCATATTTATCTATAAATGTTTCCATATTTTTGAAGTTTGTACTATCAAATTTGAAAGAATTGCTGTGTTCTGCCATTATCGAAATGCTATAAACCTGAGAGGCTAGATTTTGTTGTAACAATTTGTCCTTTTTAATTTTCTTTTCCTGCATCATACAATAGATGCAACCTTTTGAGCTGATATTTACAATAATAAATTTGGGCTCTGTCTTCATCAAAATATCAACAGAGTCTATCTTAACCTGAGTGTAAAAAGCAGATGAAGTCCCAATTATCATTAAGAGAAAAATCCATCGACAATCGAGTGGCGACGAATTTTTTTTAAAACTCTTTATAAATTGTTTTTTATAATAAAACATCGTAGAATTTTTAGAAACTATATCGGATACCCAAATAGCCTATGCGAGCCTGGAGTGGCGTGTAATTATATTCAGTATCAAACTGTAATCCGCCGTACTTATTAGCATGATCATTAAAAGGGTCATTACTGTTTACCAGAACATATTTAGGCATGTAATTGAAAATGTTCTTTACACCGCCATAGATTTGGATTTTATTTAAACGGTAAGTCAGCTGAGAATTGAGTTTGGTGAACCATGGGGAACGCTCCGGCCTTGGGTCTCTAATACTTAATGTAACGCTCCCCATCGCATCGTAGGTCTCCATTTCGCCCTGCGTTGGTAAAAGCATAGGACCTTTCCAATCTCCTGTAATATCAATGGTAAGATGTTTTGAAATATCGTAGCTGGCAGAGTAAACACCCATCCATCTTGGTGAGAATTCAAAATCGCGGGCGGTTATCGTAGTACTGGTTTTTGTTCCTTCTGCATCGCGTTGAAATTCAAACAACTGTGCTTTGTTGTAAGATACACCACCTGTAAGTCGCAATGGAAAGCTAAAATTAAGCGCGATATCCAATGATAAACCGATATTTCTAGCATATTCTTGTCCGTCTACATTGTAGTAGATCAATGTTCTGGTTTGATCATTTCTTACCGGATATATTTTATTGAAAAAATGGGTGTAGTAAGCTCCTATATCGTAAGTCAGCCCAACAGATTCTGTCGCCAAGCGTCCCTCATAATCCAATGTGCCGCTAATCGATTTTTCGGGTTTCAGGTCCTCTCCAAATCGGGCCTCGTATTGTCCGCTCAAAGCACGATGGTCTTCACTAAAAATATTTACCACACGGTATCCGGTACCTACACTAGCCCGCAGGGTATTATTGGAATTTGGTGTCCATTTAAAGGCAGCCCTTGGTGAATGTACAATGTTCTCGTGGCTTCCGTTGGCGGATATTGTTTTATCGTAATCCAATCTATAGCCCAGTAACAAACTGGTTTTTTCTCCGGTTTTCCAAAGATCCTGGAAAAAAATTCCGGGCAGGTGGGTTTCAAAGGGAAATGTGCCATTGTTTGATGCAATAGTATTGTCTTTGAACCAGGTGTATCTATAGGCTATTCCCGCCAAAAGATCATGCGCTCCCCATTTTTTATCCCAATATATTTGTCCAAATCCAGTTTTCTGATGTGCCATAAATAATTCGGTCCCATAGGCTGAATTTTGATCGTGCTGATTATACGAAGCTTGTATTGTTATATTTTCTTTGATAGGCAGTTGCCATTGCCCCACGGCTTCAAACCGGCTTGTATAAATTGATTCCTGATATTTCATATGATCTGCCAAAAGGGCATCGGGGTTAGCATTATGAACTTTTTGTATCCACTCCTGCTTTTCTGACGGGGTCAAAAATCTCGGTATTCGAAATCCCTTTGCATATTTTTGATTAAAGACAGTGTAACCATTTGGTAAAACAACATCGCCATTATACCCTGGCGACGCAAGATCATTATTCAACTCATTAAACTGAACGTAACCTCTCTGATCCTTATCCCAGCCCAATTCACCACCATTCCTATTTTCATTATAATACCTTAATGAAACACTGGCTGTTTTATTGTACTTCTGCTTAATATCCCATTTATTAAAAATAGATACTCGTTTTTGCAGTGTTTTATCCATATAATTATCATGGTTCAAGTCCTGTGGTTTATCATAATAATAGCCGTCTATATTGAAGAGTGTTGAGACTTTTTTATTAAAAGATTGAGAGAAACCTATATTCCCTGTCAATTCCTCCCAAGTAGTTGAGTTGTAGTCCAGAAAAAAACGAGGCGCTTGGCTCGCCTTTTTTGTTATAATATTGATGACACCACCAATGGCCTCCGAGCCATAGAGGGACGAGGCCGGACCTTTTACAATTTCTACCTGTTGAATAATACTGTTAGGGATTCCACTTAGTCCATACACTGTGGACAAAGAACTTACGATTGGCATTCCGTCAATCAAAACCATTGTGTAAGGTCCTTGCATTCCATTAATACCAATATCCGAAGTGTTACACATATTGCAGTTAACCTGCGGATTGAGTCCATTTACCTGATACAAAGCATCCAAAACATTGGACGTCGGATTTTTTTGAAAAAGCTTGGCAGATATAATAGTGACAGGTACAGGACTGTCAGACTTTCGCACCTGCTTCATTGTACCCGTAACCACTACCTCTTCAACATCTCCGGTGGCAAATTTTTCTCTTCTAGAAGGTATGGAATCGTTAATAGTTTGTGCGCTAGCCCATAATGTAGCTGTAGAACAACATATGGATAGCAAAGGAGTTTTAAATTTATTCATGTTAGATTATATATTGCATAATTTTAGTTTTGCAAAAATAATAAGTTAGATTAATCTAACAATAATTTTAAGAAATTTTTTTAGAATTATATTTTTCCTAAATTTTTTAAATGATGATGAATAAGATGACTAATTATGAAAACTAGAAACTACAAGAGCACTCATAAAAGGATGCCTGGCAAAGCAGAAGTCTGAAATCAAACTGTAATAAGCCTTTAAGAAATAAAAAAGCAGGACTAAAAAAATGAAATAAACGGATATTAATTACAATAGTTTACCTGTGAGAAATAATCCGGCAACAGAAAAATAGATAATTAGGCCGGTAACATCTACCAATGTAGCTACAAATGGGGCAGAAGATGTTGCAGGGTCAAGTTTTAGCTTCTTTAATACGAATGGTACCATAGAACCAGAAATTGTTCCCCACAGGACAATCAACATTAGGGAAAAAGCAATACTGATTCCTACGAAAACCCAATGTTCACCGTAGTTAAAAAGGCCTGTCTCTTGCCAAAGCGCAATTCTCAAAAATCCGATGGATCCCAATATACCACCCAAAAGTATACCTGTAAAAACCTCTTTGCGGATAACATACCACCAGTCTTTTAAACCAATTTCCTGAAGAGCCATGGCTCGGATAATTAGGGTAGCGGCCTGAGAACCGGTATTACCACCACTTGAGATTATCAATGGTACAAAAAGGGCAAGCACAACAGCTTTCTGGATTTCTTCTTCAAAGTAGCCCATGGCCGATGCCGTAAGCATTTCCGAAAAAAACAAAACAACTAACCAAAATCCTCGTTTTTTTACCATTTCAAACACCGAAGTCTGTGTGTAGGGCATATCTAATGCTTCCAAACCACCAAATTTCTGGATATCTTCGGTATTTTGTTGTTCGATTTGGTCCAAGATATCATCAATGGTTACAATACCTACCAAAACCCCATTCTCTGTAATGATAGGTAAAGCACTGCGGTCGTACTTTTCAAAATATGGGACAGCGTCTTCTTTACTGGTTGTTGTCGTGATAGCTACAAAATGGTTATCACAAAGTTCAGAAATCAATTCTTCTTCATCTGCCAAGAGAAGTGATCCCACCGTAATATCATCTATCAGGCGGTTTCTCTCATCTACCACATACAGGAAATTGAGCGTTTCAGCTTTTTTTCCCACTTTTTTGATCTGTTGCAGGCAGCGTTTGACGGTCCATTCTTTACGGATTTGCACGTAATAAGGCGTCATAAGACGTGCAATAGAATCTGCTTCATACCCCAACAATTTAAGGGCAACACGCCGTTCTTGTGGGTTTAGCAGATTAATGGAATATTTAATTAACTCATCGGGAAAATCTTCAAAAAGCTGCGTTCTGTCATCCGGAGACATCTCGTTAAGGATGTCGGATACCTCGTGACTGGCAATGCTTCTGATGGTATCTTCCTGAAAATCAGGATCAAGGTGTGCGAAAACTTCTGCCTTTTCTGATTTTGGAAGTTTCAGGAATTGCAGAATGCGTTCTTCCGCCGGCAATTTGCTCAGCGTTTCTGCGACGTCTGCAGGGTTTAATATGATTTCTTGCTCCTTGATAAGTGTAATTTTTTGCTTTGCAAAAGTATAAAAACTAAACAAAACATACATTAATACAATGTAAATTAAGATGCCTTTCTGAGAATCACTTGCCGGTTACGAAGTTCTTTTTCCATTTTGCGGATAGCGCCTTTAGTACCGATGATCACAGAATTTTCTGCAGATCCCAACAATCTCCCATTTCCTTTGTAGGTGTCGTAAGAGGTTTCCATAATATAATTGCCCTGGGAATCATACAGTTTTAGGCTTACAACTACCTGATTAGAAAATACATATTTTCCAAAACCAACTTTAAAATATTTAACTTTCGGAATCACGGCAACATCTGCATTATTATTTTTGCAAATATCTTTTATCATCTCCGAATCTATTTCTTCAAATGGGATGGCTGTATTCACCTGCATATATTTTACAGTACCAATAGTTCTCATCTTTTCCGAAGTGGCATTATAAAAAGCCGAGTAGGTAGGTTCTTTGATCTCATTAATATCGGGAAAAATTTCAGGGTCAAAAAACAGTACTGTTTTTATACCATTGATTTTTGCATCCTTTTTAAAATAAAGAAGACTGTCGCCATAGTTGGCACAGGATACTAGAAGGCAAAGAATGATTATAGAAAATGGGTAATTTTTTTTCATCGTATTGATGTTGCAAAAATACAACCAAAATCATTTAGTCATAACAAAAATTTAAGATTTTTTAACATTCATAAAATTATTTTTTTTGGAACAATTACAGTTTATAATCACCTGCAAATCGTTACTTTTGTTTTTATGACTTCTCAAGACAAAAGATTATACCTTATAGATGCCTACGCAATGATTTTTCGTGGGTATTTTGCATTCATCAAAAATCCAAGAATTTCCACCAAAGGCCTTAATACATCTGCTATTTTTGGCTTTACCAACTCATTGATAGAACTGATAAAAAGAGATAGACCCACGCATCTTGCTGTAGTTTTTGATGTTGGAAGAACCAACGTAAGACATGATGATTATGCTGAATACAAAGCTAATAGGCTGGAAACTCCGGAGCCTATTCTCTTGGCTAAGCCCTACATTAACAGCATTTTGGAAGCGATGCATATTCCCATTCTTGGGGTGGAAGGTTACGAGGCAGATGATGTGATAGGAACTATTGCCTGCAAAGCCGAAAAACAGGGCTACAATGTATTTATGGTGACACCCGATAAGGATTTTGCCCAATTGGTTACTGACAAAATCAAGATCTACAAGCCAGGATTGAAAGGAGGCGATATCGAAATCTTAGGTGTGGAAGAAGTGAAAGCCAAATATGAGATTGATGACCCTAAGCAAATCATCGATTATCTAGGAATGATGGGTGATGCGGTGGACAATATTCCCGGGCTGGAAGGCGTCGGTGAAAAGACTGCCAAGAAGTTTATCCAGCAATATGGTTCTATGGAAAATCTTCTAGCAAATACGAACCAGCTTAAAGGAAAACTTAAAGAAAAAGTTGAAGCCAGTGCAGAAAGAGGTTTGTTATCCAAAAAGTTAGCTACCATACTTTGTGACGCACCTATTGAGTTTGTAGAAGAACAATATGACCTAGAAGTCCCTGACTTTGAAAAAGTAAAAGAAGTTTTTGAAGAGCTAGAATTTCGTCGGCTTTATGAAAACCTTTACCGCGCTTTTGCGAATAGAGATTATACCGAAGCGCTTATGGATGGTGACGAAACCGCTCAAGTGAAAACCGAAATAATCGAAGAAAAAGTGGTGGTTCATAAAAACGGTACAATGGATCTTTTCGCGACATTTGAACAGCTAGATCAGGCCACCACTACCAAATCTACCATTACGGAGAACGATCATCTTTATCAATATATTAACGATGCCAAGGCGCAAAAGATCTTGGTGCAAAACCTTCTCCGTCAAAAAGCGGTGTGTTTTGATACCGAAACCACATCGCTTAATGAGTTGGAAGCAGAATTGATTGGCATGAGTTTCAGCTACAGAAAAGGCTTGTCCTACTATGTTCCCATATCGGCAAATCAAGAAGAAGCACAGGAAACGTTAGAGGTTTTCCGTCCGTTTTTTGAAGATCAGAAAGTTTTAAAAATTGCCCATAACCTCAAATACGATTACAAGGTCCTTCAAAATTATCATATTGATGTTGAGGGAAAACTTTTTGACACTATGATTGCGCATTACCTGCTAAACCCTGACGGGCGGCACGGGATGGATTACCTTTCTGAGATGTATCTCAACTATAAACCGGTCTCGATAGAATCTCTGATAGGCAAAAAAGGCAAAAATCAGTTGACACTTCGCGAAGTGGACATCGAAACTCAAACCAATTATGCTGCAGAAGATGCAGATGTGACGTTTCAGCTATATGAATTATTTGCGCCACAACTGGCCAAGGAAAACTTGGAAGATCTTTTCTACAATGTAGAAATGCCACTGATGAAAGTGCTGGCCAAAATCGAATTAACCGGCGTAAAACTTGACAGCGAATGGTTGGCCAAGGAGAGTAAAGACCTTGAAAATGATTTGAAAGTGTTGGAATCCAAAATTTTTAAGTTGTCTGGAGAAGAATTTAACATGAACTCGCCTAAGCAGTTGGGAGATATTCTTTTCGAAAAAATGCAGTTGGATCCCAAAGCAAAAAAAACCAAAACCGGTCAATACGCCACTTCGGAAGATGTGCTGCAAAAACTGTCCTCCAAACATGAGATTATTGCCTCTATATTGGAATACAGGACGTTGCAAAAGCTTAAATCGACTTATGTGGATGCTTTGCCTATGCAGATTGAGAAAAAAGACAACCGCGTGCATACTACTTTTGCCCAAACGGTGGCCGCCACAGGAAGGCTCGCCAGCGTAAATCCCAACCTGCAGAATATTCCCATCAGGACTTTGCGCGGGCAACAGATCCGCGGTGCGTTTGTCTCGGATGAAGGCAAGAAAATCATCTCTGCGGATTATTCCCAAATCGAATTAAGGCTGATTGCGGAGATCTCGGGAGAAGAAAATATGATCAAAGCCTTTCAAAATAATGAAGACATCCATGCTTCCACGGCTGCAAAACTATTTGATATTGCGCTGGAAGACGTTACCAAAACCCAAAGAAGCCAAGCCAAAACGGTTAATTTTGGGATTATCTATGGGCAGGGTGCATTTGGTTTAGCTGATCAGACGGGGCTTTCCAGGTCAGAAGCCAAAAAAATGATCGATGCTTATTTTGAGACTTACCCAAGGTTGAAAGAATACATGAACGAGCAAATCGAGAAGGCCAGAAAGTTGGGATATGTAGAAACCATCCTTGGCAGAAAACGCCACCTGAAAGATATTAATTCTACCAACTTTGTAGTAAAAGGCCATGCCGAACGTAACGCTGTGAATGCGCCAATCCAAGGAAGTGCCGCCGATATTATCAAACTGGCGATGATTAAAATTGAGCAAGAACTGGAGATCCAAAAACTGGAAACCAAGATGCTTTTGCAGGTGCATGACGAATTGCTTTTCGAAACACCGATTGACGAAGTGGAGACTGCCAAAGCACTCATTAAAAAAGAAATGGAATCAGCTTTCCCAACGAATGTGCCACTACTAGTGGAAGTAGGTGTTGGGGATAATTGGCTTCAGGCACATTAGATTAATAAAAGATAATTGATCAATGATGATCGATTAATAATGCTATAAACCAAAATAAATTAATATGAAAGCAGTTGTTTTTTACGAGCATGATGCCACAAAGTCTATGGAAGATTTTATGGCAGTTTTCCCATTGCATGAAGCTTTTGAAGCAGAATTTTTGAAATCGGGGAAAGTTTTGGGAACTGGCGCTTTTGCCAATCCTGGAGAAGGCGCTATGGCGATTTTTATAGATAAAGAGTCTGCCGAAGCTTTTGTGAATGGCGATCCGTTTGTAAAACACGGCCTGATTGCCAAAGTCAGCATCAAGGAATGGAATGATGAATTAGCCTAAATAGTATAATTATGATTTCGCACATTATCCCAAAGCTTCCGTTTATTAATAAAGAAGAAACCAAGCTATTTTACGCACAACTGGGTTTTGATTTTGTGGGTGATTATGATAATTATTTAATGGCGCATTATAACAATCACGAACTTCATTTTTTTTATTATCCAACGTTGATTCCGGAGCAATCTGATTTTATGATCTACCTGAAAATATCGAATGATATTGATGAGTTTTACCAGCAAATCAAGGATAAAAATATCGCCATACACCCCAATGGCGATTTGAAAAACCAACCTTGGCAAATGCGTGAATTTTCTGTGATAGACCCTTGTGGAACACTTTTAACTTTTGGTGAAAAACTCTGATAATTAATTGTTAATATTTATAAAATAAACTTATGAAAAACTTAAAAATTTATGGCTTTTTCCTCACTGTAGCCTTAGTGAGCAGTTGCTCTTCGGTAAAAAACTACACTTACGAAGGCAAAGCTTTCAAGGATGCTTATAATGGCATCACTGCTGCGGAACTGAAAGAAAACCTTTATGTCATTGCTGCCGACAATATGGAAGGCCGGGACACCGGAAGCGCAGGGCAGAAGCGGGCAGGGGTTTATATGATAGAGCAATACAAGAAAAATGGTATTGGTTTTCCACCAGATCTTGGATCTTATTATCAGAAAGTACCCTCATCATCCATGAAAAAGTATGGTGAAACACTACCAGATTCGGAGAACATTTTGGCGTACATCCCCGGTAAAGAAAAGCCAAATGAAATCATCGTAGTTTCTGCACATTACGATCATGTGGGGACCAAAGAAGGCGTTGTTTACAATGGTGCCGACGATGACGGAAGCGGCACCGTGGCTGTGATGGAAATTGCAGAAGCTTTTCAGGAAGCTAAAAAGAAAGGTTTTGGCCCGAAGCGTTCTATCCTGTTTTTGCATGTAACAGGTGAGGAGCACGGTTTGTTCGGTTCCGAATATTATTCTGACCATCCGGTTTTCCCGCTGGCTAACACTGTTGCAGACCTTAATATTGACATGATTGGCCGCGACGATCCAGAAAACCGAGGCCAGCAATATGTTTATGTCATCGGTTCCGAAATGCTAAGTACGGAGCTTAAAAAAATCAATGAAGCGGCTAATGAAAAAACGGTCAACTTAAAACTTAACTACAAATATGATGATCCCAAAGATCCTCAACGCCTTTATTACCGGTCTGACCATTATAATTTTGCCAAGCACAATATTCCTGTGGCATTTTTCTTTGACGGCATCCATGAAGATTATCACAAATCTACGGATGACCCGGATAAGATTGATTATCCATTGCTGCAAAAGCGGACTCAGCTGGTATTTGCAACCGCGTGGGAACTGGCCAATAGGGCGGAACGTATTGTGGTAGATGGCAAAAACACAAGATAATAAGAAAGCAACCTTTTTTGAAGGTTGCTTTTTTTATTTAAGAAAATCGTTGACCGATATTTTGGGAGAATCGAGAAAACGGTAGAGGTAAGGTGCCTTGTTGGCAGATCCGCTGTAGTGCTTCTCCAGGCGTTCCAGTATATTAAGACTCAATATTTTACGCTGGAAATTATTCCTTCTTAATGGCTCTCCCAAGATAGATTCGTAGAGGTTTTGAAGTTCCTTCATCGTAAATTTTTCCGGCAAAAGATTGCTGCCCATCACTTGATAATCAATATTTTTCCTGAGGTACAGTAGGCCTTTTTCGATCATTTCCTTGTGGTCAAATGCCATATTGGGCAACTCATTGACGTTGAACCATTGGCAAACTTCGTTAAAGGAATCCGGGAATGTGTAGGTCATGGTATAATCTATCAAGGCACAATAGCCCACAGAGATAAAACGCTGGTAGATCCAGTGGTTTTGATCTACATCGATTTTGCGGTTTTCCAACAACTTTTGGTGTGTATTATTTTCGGTCCGGTGGATATCTCCAAAAGTGTAAAACTGTTCCAAAAAAACATCCGAAAGGTGGGTACGTTCATACAAAGTCCTTGCAGCAGCGTCATTGAGATTCTCATCATTAAAAATAAATCCACCAGGGACAGACCATAGGTCGAGATCGTGGTACTTTAGCAAAAGAACTTTTAGTGTGTCTTTGTGAAAACCAAAGATTACGCAGTCTACCGAAACATGCTCCACAAAATCCTTGGTATCAATAAGTTCCCGAAGATTCTGTTTTATTTTATTATTCTCGATCATAAGCTAATGTTTTTTTATTCAGAAAAAATGTGAGGCCAAATATAATTATTAATGGTAAAGAAATAAATAATGGATAGTAAGAACTTACCTGATTGTGAAAGATAAGTGCCATGTAGATTGATCCCACAGAACTTCCTATAGATGAAAAAATCACAACGACCGAGATAAACAAATGTGTTTTCTCTGATGGAATCTCATTAAGAGCCTCCGAGTTGTACAGAGGGTACAACGGCGAAAGAAACAGTCCTGTAACGGGAATAAGGATAGCGAGTAAAAGCTTTGAATCTGAAACGAAGGAAATAATGAGCTGCGAGCTTATCAAAATAAAAAATATCGCGACAAGGCATATTATTACAAACCGAAACCAATGAAAACGCAATATCAGTTTGCTGGTAACCATCCTGCCCAAAAAAGAAAACAAGGCCAAAAATGCCGATGATTGCAGTGCAAAATAAGAGCTCATTTGTAAATTGCTTTTCAGAAAACTAGGCAACCACGAATTGAAACTCTGTTCTACAAATACCATCAGAAAGATAATTACAAAAAAATAAATCATCTTGCGCGAAAGCATAAAACCAATGCCACCGGCAAAAACATGTTTGTCAGACAGTTGTGTTTCATTAATTTTTATGGGTTTCAGAATGAGTAATGTAATGATACTCACCAAGGCAATTGGCCAAAAACCAAACTTCCAATATTCTGCAAATGGGCCGGACAACAAACTCCCAAAGCCGATATTGATAACGAAAATCCCAATCATAAAAGAAGCCTCTACACGGCTCATCGTACTTGCCAGCTGACGGTCTTTAAAATTATCTTTAATAATACTGAATACCGAAATCTTCGCTAGGGCAAAGCTAACCCCCACGATGCTCAGCCATATTTTGAAAAACCAAAAAGCATCTACCAGAGGTAAGGCTATACAGCTGACAATAATAAACAGCAGGGAAAACATCAGGGCATTTTTATTCCCGGTTCTGTTAATAAAATTGACGCACAGCAGAGATACAAAAGCCATTGGCAGATCTTTGAAAGACTCCAAAAAGCCCAGACCATCGTACGACACATTTTCTGAGAGTTTTAGGATGATGACGCCCATGCTGTTGAGGAGCATGGAGAAAATCAAAAAGCTCAGCATCAACGGTAGTTTTATATTATTTTTATTAACACTCATTTATGGTCATATTAACGTATTGTTAACAGTAGATAGCATTTTTGGGGAAGAAAAATCGAAGCAAGCATATCATTTTTGAACAAATCTATCACTCTTAACATCCCACAAATAAAAGGAAAATTTAAAAAAGTAAAAAATAATTTTGACATGTAGAAAAAAAATATATTTTTATTGTCTCAATATGAGATTAACTAAAATTAATTAATAATATGAACTTAAAGTATTCAAAATGTCTTGGGTTGGCAGCTGTACTTTACTTTACAGCTAACTACTCTGCACAGCAGGTGAAAGATACGGCTTCTAAAGAGAAAACGATAGAAGAGGTAGTGGTCATCGGCTATGGGACTCAAAAGAAAAGCAATGTAACAGGTGCCATTGCCAGTATCAAGGCATCTGATATAGAAGCCATACCAGCTGGGAAGCCCGAGCAGGTTCTTCAAGGGCGGGCAGCAGGGGTTAATGTGGTGACCAACTCTGGACAACCAGGATCAGGTGCTACTGTGAGGATTCGTGGGCTAACCAGTTTTGGAGCAGGGGGTAATGACCCAATGTATGTTGTTGATGGGATTATAGTAGATGGGATTGGATGGCTAAATCAATCTGATATAGAAAGTATCGAAGTTCTTAAAGATGGAGCTTCTTCTGCAATTTACGGTGTAAGTGCGGCAAGAGGGGTAGTTTTAGTTACGACAAAAAAGGGGAAAAAAGGTGTGCTAAACTTATCATACAGCGGCTCTTTTGGTGTTTCAAGTGCGGCAAGAAAACTAGATCTTCTTAATGCTACACAGTATGCTACAATTATTAATGAAGGGTTTTCTAATGACAACAAGCCCATTAGATTTTCTAATCCAAGTGCGTTTGGAATAGGGACGGACTGGCAGGACACTATTTTTAACACAGGCAACAGACAATCTCACGAAATTAGCATTAATGGAGGAAATGACAAGTCTACCTACTACGCTTCTTTTGGATACTTTGATCAGACAGGTATTGTAATGGGAGACATTTCAAACTATAAAAGAATGAATGCCCGATTAAACTCCAATCATAAGGTGTTGGATTTTTTAACGATTGGCCAAACATTCTTATATACCCATCAGAAAAGTCAGGGTATTGGAGTTAACGAGACTTTTGGTGGCCCACTTAGTTCCGCAATCAATTTAGATCCTACTACGCCTACAGTTGTTAGAGATTGGTCTTTGGTAAATCCTAATGACTATACCAATCAGTACATTATTAGAGATCCTAATGGTAATCCTTATGGTATATCACCATGGGTTAACCAAGAGATGTCTAATCCACTGGCTTACCGTTATACTCAGAAGGGTAGAAATGGCTGGTCCGATGACTTTGTTGGGAATGTGTTTGCAGATTTAAAATTAGCACCCGGGCTTAACTTCAAAACAACACTCAATGGCAAAAAGTCATTTTGGGGTAGCCAAGGTTTTTCTCCAAAATTCTATCTGAGTAGTTCTCTTAGTAACCTTGTTTTCAATAATCTGAACAGAACTACTCAAACAAAATTTGAATGGAGTTTTGAAAATACCATCAGCTATCAAAAAAAATGGGGAGATCACAACTTCAATATTATGTTGGGACAAGGTGTTTATAGATATAACATTGGTTCTGGAGAAAGTGTGACCTATCAGAACCTGCCCGTAGATAATTGGTATGAAGCCGCATTTTATTCGGTAGATGCTAAAAATATTACGGCTAATGCATGGGATACTTCTCAAACCCGAAAAGCTTCTTATTTTGGTCGCTTGATGTACGACTATCAAGACAAATATTTGTTAACAGGTACTTTCAGAAGGGATGGATCTTCTAAGTTTTTGAAATACTGGGGTAATTTTCCTTCCTTTTCATTAGGATGGAATGTACACAAAGAAGGCTTTTGGCGTGAGAATAATATCATCAATACTTTAAAAATTAGAGGTGGATATGGTGTTCTTGGGAATGATGCTATAGATGATTTCATGTATAGAAGCTCCCTTGTGCCAGGCAGTAATTATCCTAATGGTGAACTTAATCCTTCGATTATTATTGGTTATAGTCCCAACACGCTTGGTAATCCAAATCTAAAGTGGGAGCAGACAGCTCAAACCGATGTAGGAGCTGATATCAAATTCTTGAACAATTTTACCTTAGGCTTTGATTATTATTACAAAAAAACAACAGATATCCTCCGACGAGTAGCTATACCGGGCTATGTAGGCGTACCTACAGATCCTTTCTTTAATATCGGAGATATGGAAAATAGAGGAATGGAGTTTGAACTCGGCTACAAAAAAAATTGGGAAGATTTTAGTTTGTCTTTAAATGGTAACTTCTCTACTAATCAGAATAAAGTTCTCCGATTGGAAGATGATGTAGAATGGAGAGAATTTTCATCATTGCATTCTATGGGAACTGTTTCTAGACTACAAGTTGGTAAACCTGTGGGTACATTCTACGGTTACACCTACAATGGAGTATTTCAAAACCAAGCCCAGATTAACTCATATGTTAATTCATCAGGTTCTATGATATTACCAAATGCAAAGCCGGGAGATTTTATATGGAAAGATAATAACGGAGATGGCAAGATCACAGAAGACGATATGGTGGACATTGGCAGTTCATTGCCAAAATTCACTTATGGCTTTACAGTCAATATGAATTATAAGAACTTTGATTTGATGGTATTTGCCCAAGGACAAGGTGGAAACAAAATTTTGCAGGGATTAAGAAGATTGGATATGTTGGATGCCAACTATCAAACATCTATCCTAAATCGTTGGACTGGGGAAGGCTCTACCAATGACAACCCTAGATTGACCCGAGATGATCCTAACGGAAATTACACAAAAATGTCTGGCTATTATTTACAGAAAGGTGATTACATGAGAATCAAATTAGTTTCATTAGGCTATACCTTACCTCGAGATGTGACATCTAAATTTGGTGCTAACAAGGTTAGAATTTTCGTTACTGGCGAAAATGTCTTCACTTTTACAAAATATACAGGCTATGATCCTGAAATTGCCGGTGGTAACGAATATGGTATCGATAGAGCCTATTATCCACAGGCAAGAACATTTTTATTCGGGGCAAATATTCAATTCTAAAATTTAAAGAAATGCAAAAAAAGAAAATATTATATAAAAGTTTAGCCGTTCTTATGCTGGGTAGTATGAGCTTGTGTACGGTTGGCTGTACAGGAGATTATATTGGTGATGTACAAAATATAGGCTCTTTTGATGAAGCTAATTATTTCAAATCAGAAGATCAATGCATCAGTGCAACAGCCTCGGTATATGACATCATGAAAAAATATGCTGGCGGATTTGAAAATATGGTTACATTTTTCAATGCGGCATCTGATGACTTCTATTCCGGTGGAGGTAGTGCTACTGATGGTGCCGGGATACAGGGCGTTAACAACTATAAAATTAACGCCATCACTATGCCTGCTAGCTATTGGAAAGATTTTTATCAAGGAATTGCAAGAGCCAACTGGGTTATTGCAAATCTTGACAGTTCACCGGTAAACATGACCTTTAAAAAGAGAATTTTTGCAGAAGTTACGGTTTTAAGATCGCTGTATTATTTTGAATTAGTAAGAATGTTCGGAAATATCCCACTGATTCTTAAACCAGTTAAGGCTTCTGATGATTATTGGCATATACCACAGTCTCCAAAACAGGATATTTACAACCAAATTGAAGCAGATATCCTGAAAGTGGTTGGTGACCTGCCAATGACTGTATCTGGTTCGGATAATGGGCGTCTTACACAAGGTGGTGCCAGAGCAATATTGGGAAAGATATATCTGTATGATAATAAGAAAGCAGAATCTGCTGCACAATTAGCACTAGTTAATGGTACTCCTGGGCAAATGAGCCAATATGGTTATAAATTAGTAGATGATTATAGGACACTTTTTCAGATGGACTTAAATCAAACTACCGGCAAATATGAATACCACAAGTTTACTTCAGAAGCGGTTGTAGAAGCAGTTTATTCTAATGCTGGCCGTTCTGACTGGTCTTTTTGGGGTAAAGGTAATGATGAAGGTAACTCGATATGTATCATGACTGGACCACGCTCTTATACTCTCAAAAAAGGAAATGATGCTCCTGATATTGTTTCAGGTTGGTCATTTAACCCAATGACAGAAAATCTTTTCAATTTTATACAGAACGATCCAAGGGCTGACGTAACAGTTCTTAATGCTAAACAACTTCAGGACGATGGCAAAATTACCTACTCTCCAAGTTTCGCAGATACTGGGTATTTTTTGAAAAAATTTGCACCCTTCAGAACTGGCGTTTCAGATTTAACTGGTTCTATGGAGCTCAACTTTAGACAAGATTATATTGTAATAAGATTAGCCGATTCTTATCTAATGGAAGCAGAGGCTCTTGGTGGTACAGGTGCGAGGGCACAGGCATTATTAGATGCAGTAAGAGCCAGAGTAAAATTGGCACCAGTACCAGTTTCTTTACAGGCAATTAAGGACGAAAGAAGAAGAGAATTAGCAGGAGAAGGGCACCGCTGGTTTGATTTAGTAAGATGGGGAGACGCTCCAGCCAAATTGGCTTCAAAAGGTTTTGTAAGTGGTAAGAATGAAATTTTACCTATTCCTTACGGCGAACTACAAAATACTGCCATTAAACAAAATCCTAACTATTAATTTTAAAATTATGAATAGATATTTAAAATATACTGTCTGTTTAGGCATTGCAGCTGTAGCCATTTCTTGCGTTCCCGATTCTGTGGATGGTGACGGCAATGGTCTTACACCTACCAATTCAGACGCATCTTTCACAGTTACAAAAACTTCTGAAAATCATTATAGATTAACTTCATCCAATAATAACTATATTTCCTCCAAATGGAATCTGGATGATGGGGGTGGTTTTGGGCCGGGTCCCAATACTTATGATGTATTTCTTCCGGATCAGGGAACATATAATGTGCAGCACCAGATTATTGGTCAAGGTGGACTTGTAGGTGGTACAGCCCAACAGACTATAAAGGTGGATGCTTCAGATCCTAAAGCGGGAAACCTTATTAAAGGCGGAAATTTTTCTAATGCTGATGATGTTTCCAAATGGAGTCTAAGTTTCCCCAATCCTTCAGGGTCTGCCCTATGGACTTTTGCCGATAGCAAAGCAACTTTTACAGCAAAAGGCTGGGAAAGAAATGTAATTTACCAGACCGTTAATGTGGTGGAAGGTCAAACTTACAAAGCAGATGCTGTGGTTAGTTCAAAGGGTGTTAGCGACTCTTGGTTTGAGATCTATGTGGGATACAAAAAACCTGCAGCTAATGATGATTATACAGGTGACGGTTCAGACTCCACTTGGTTGCGAGCTATTAATACGTGGGCAGGATCGGGTAGTGCTGCTTTTAATGGGAAAATTTCGGTTGTAGGATCGAAAAATGCGAACAATCCAGATGGTACTTTTAAAGCCTCCAAGACAGGAACGGTCTATTTTGCGATCCGCTCCGGTGGTAATGATATGAAGGACGGAATCTCTATTACCAAAATCGAGTTCCGCGGTGTGAATTAATTTTTTCTTATTATATTCTTATGAATGAAAGAGGTGTAAGCCTCTTTCATTTTATTGTTCAATTGCAACTACATTGATTATAATTTTTTAAATCCATGATATGTAGGGCTCATAAATATTGTAAAAATGAATAAAAATAAAATTTTTCCGGGTCAGTTTCTAATTTTAGGGCTCTCATTCTTTTCGCTTTTATTTTGTCAAAGCAGTAATGTTGAAGAGCCAACTACGCCGGGTGGCAATTCTGGGGGAGGTGATGACAATTCCATTCCGGCAACAGTCTGGCTTACAAAAGCTGATGAAACCGTTAAACTTCAGAAACAAAATGACATCTACTTCAAAAATACAACCAACAACTATCAAAATATCGATGTTGATGCAGGTCAAAAATATCAAACCATAGATGGTTTTGGATACACGCTTACCGGTGGCAGTGTGCAGGTTATCAATCAGCTTTCAGCTGCAAAAAAAGAAGAGTTACTACAGGAGCTTTTCTCTGCCAATGCCAATGCGATTTCGGTTAGTTACCTTAGACTTAGTATAGGAGCATCAGATCTTAATGCCAGTGTTTTTTCGTATGATGATATGCCGGGAGGGCAGACAGATCCTACATTAGCCCAGTTTTCTTTGTCAAAGGATCAGCCAGTGATTGACATGGTAAAAAAAATACTGACAATTAATCCGAGCATAAAAATAGTTGCCACACCATGGTCTGCACCTGTTTGGATGAAAGATAATTCTAGTACAAAGGGTGGTAGTTTACAACCTCAATATTATGCTGTTTATGCGCAATATTTTGTAAAATATATCCAAGCGATGAAAGCCCAAGGTATAACAGTAGATGCCATCACTCCACAAAATGAACCGCTGCATCCGGGCAATAATCCAAGCATGTACATGACATCATCCCAACAGGGTGATTTTATCAAAAACCATTTGGGACCAGCTTTCCAGACAGCTAATATCAACACAAAAATTATACTGTACGATCACAACTGCGACAAGCCAGATTATCCAATGGATATCTTAGCAGATGCTGATGCAGCAAAATACGTTGATGGTTCGGCTTTTCATCTCTATGCCGGAAATATTGGTGTATTAGGGAATGTTCATATGGCTTATCCGAATAAAAATGTCTATTTCACCGAACAGTGGACTGGAGCCAATTCTTCGTTTTCAGGTGATTTGATATGGCATACAAAAAATGTAATTATAGGATCTATGAGAAACTGGAGCAAGAATGCATTGGAATGGAACGTTGCCAATGATCCATCATTTAATCCTCATACCGATGGAGGCTGCACAGAGTGCAAGGGCGCTATTACGATTAATTCAAGTGAAGCTTTTACTCGTAATGTTGCATATTATATCATTGCTCAAGCTTCAAAATTTATACCTCAAAACTCTCAGCGGATTGCTTCAACCCAGCCCGGAAACCTCAGTTCTGTTGCTTTCAGTACACCGTCGGGAAAAGTGGCATTAATTGTTTTGAATGAAGGCACTGGAACAGAAAATTTTAATATCAGATACAACGGTAAAAGTGCAGCTACAGCAATACCAGGACAGTCTGTGGCCACCTTTTTGTTCTAATGAAAAAAAAGGAGAACAATTCATACTGATTCCGAGATACTATTTACAGACTATAATTTCTCAAATTATATTTTTAGGGTTTTTAATTCAGCAGCTATAAAGCTGCTGTTTTTTTTAGATTGAAGGAATAATTGATCTGGAAAAAAAACTGCGACTAACCAGTGATCAACATGCTTTGCGACAACAGGTATAGTAAGGCTATTATCACTATACATCACTTTTATATCTAAGTAAAATTAATAGATCAATAGAATTTGCTGATAGCAAATATGATTTGTTTGCATTGATATGCATTGATTATTTCTATAATTTTTAAATCAAAAAATAAAGTTTGTGAGCTATTGGCAAAATATTTGCTTTTTATGTTTTGATTATAAATTGAGCGAATTGATTGTTTATTAGTGATTATTGTTAAGTAATTTTAATAAATATTTAATAATTAGGTACGATTGATGATTTGTTACTTGTTAATCATTATCACTTTTATCTGCTCTAGCTAATTAGTTTTTGATCTGATACTTTCTTTTTTGATTTTATTATATCATAAAATTTTTTAGAGTTATTAATCACCATAAAAAACTAAAGCCATAACTAGTCCTTATGTACGATAATTCTATTAAAGCGATAAAATTCTCAATTGCAGAGAGCGATTTCTATTTTAAGCAATTCTTAGTAAGAATGCTTTTAGAAAATCCTCTCTATTCGGTAGTTAATGATTGTAATAATGGCAATGAGCTAATAAACAGACTTTATCGCAAACAGGAAGATATTTTTATAATCAACCTGTTTATGCCGATTCTTAGCGGTTTAGAAGCTATCAAATACATCCGTCAAACTAATAAAGAAATACCAATTCTCACTTATTCGGCAACATTTCAGCATGATATTGCTGAAACAATCAACGATATTCCCAATACATATTATTGCCAGAAGAACAGTATCATTATTAAGGATATACTTCGTAATTGTATTTTGAGTCAAAACTCAAGCTATGAAGATTACAAAAAGGAGTGGGCTCTGCAGGAAGAGGCTGTCAAAAATTATATGGATCGCCAAAAAAAAGAACAAGAGGATCTTACAGTTACAGAAATTCATATCATCAAACTTTGTTATGAAGGCTTTAGTAATAAAGAAATTGCCGATAGGATTAATCTAAGTTCACGTACAGTTGATACCTATATCACCAGGTTGACCGATAAGCTTGGTCTCAAAAGCAAGCTAGATCTTGCGAGGTTTTGTGTAGAAAACGGATATTATAACTCAAGCATTTAATAAAAATGAGTGTATACGGTCAAAAAAAACTTAATAAAGATGATGTACGCAATGGCGTGCTTCGTTTTATCTTATCATTTGTTGTCTTAGCAGCGGTCAGCTTTTTAACGGTTTTTTTATTCTTTAAGAGTTCAGAGATCCAAAAACAGCAAATCCAGATGGAATTAAACGACTACAAGAGTGTTCTCAGCAGAAACGAATTGATTAAGAACAAGATGGATACCATCTATTATAAGATGAATTTGTTGAACTCCAACAAGGTGGATAATGATATTTTCCTTAGGAATTCTATTCTTGAAGATCTGCAGGATACCAAAAACATAATGGGAGCAGACACCGTGAAAGCTTTTAGACAATATGCAAGCCTTACAAAGAATATCGGTAAGATGACGGTTTTCAAAAACGAGCTAATAAACATTACAGCAAAAGAGCAAAATGCGTTGAGAAGCCTTAATGAATGCATTGGCAAAGTGGGTAAGATTAACACACAAATGAAAAAAAATGAACCAGGCGGCCGAATTGTAAAAAGATTAAAATAATAGATAGAGTATGCAAGTCAACATTACCCTTTCCAATAAAGAAAAAAAGTATTACTTCCTGTATTTGCTGGGACTTCTATTCTTTGCAGTATTGCTTTTATCGGTTGTAATACTTTACCGCTCAGACTCTCCATTTAATAATTCTGATATTCTGGCGATTCAAACATTGGAAGAAAAGGCCAAATTTGATGAGCGACAAAGAGTTGCGCAGCCAATCATCGACAGTACATTTCGTAAAATTGAGAAAGTATCTGCAGATGACCGTAACCCTTTGCAGGAAAATGAAATTAAATACAGTATCAATGATATCGCTAATATTTTTGAAACTGTAAATATAACGGATCCAAGAAAGCAATCTTATACCCAAATTGCTCAGTTTTACAAAATGTACATGGAGGATAAAATGGTGGCTGGTAAAAAAAATGAGAATATTAAAATTTTCACCAAACAGTTTGAAGATTGTTCTATTGGTTTTAAAGAAAGAAAGAATCAAAAAATGCTAAGAGATAATGCGCTAATTATGAAAAATAACTAACACTTTTAATTATGAATTACATCCAAAAAAACAAGAAGAACATTATTATTGCTGTAATAAGTCTCTTACTTTTAGCGGCTATTATAATTTTGTGGTTACAAAGAAAGGTCATCCACAGTTCTGACGATATAGTGGCTGCGGTTTATCCAACCTCTCTAAATGTGGGAGATACATTGACATTTGAAGATAAAACAGCATTTGGAAAAAGTAGAAAATGGGATTTTGGAGATGGATTTAATTCAGAAAAAAATAAGGGGGCTCACTTTTTCAAAAAACCTGGATACTATCAAGTCTCTGTCATTATTGATAATAAATATACCAAATCTTTTCCGGTTTTAGTATCCGCAGGGGTTTCTAAAAATACACCCGCAGAAAACACAGCCACCACTATTGATGCGCCAAGCCAAGCCATGCAGTTGGAGAATGTATTTTTTAGAGCTAATTCTTCTGATGCTAAAAACTTTACTTGGAAATTTGGTGAAACGGGGAATATAGATGCCAAAGAAAAAATGGCAACCTATGCTTTTAAAAATCCGGGAAATTACATTGTTACTTTATATACGGATGTAGATCAGGAACCAATCCAACATATGATCAAAATATTGCCTGCATATGAAGAATTAGATGATGAAGTTGTTACATCACCAACAGTAACAGATATTTACAGCAAAATTAATGATGATTTTAAATATCATCTGCAGCAAATCGCAGACGGAAATAGCTTTAATACCCATTACAACTATCTTCTTAACACTTATCTCTGCAGCAAGGACAATATTTCCGTAACAGTAAACGATAAGAATAATTCATTCTATTATTATTGTACAGGGTTGCAGTTTGATAAAAAAAATAGCATACAGGAAGTGAAAACTACTTTGGACAGTAATCAAAACTGTGTCATCAAGGTGGAAATAAAACAAAGCAAGCAATAAAATTAAAAAATAAAACTATGAAAAATAACTTTCGTAATGCTGTTTGTGTTTTAGGAACTGCATATATAGTCTCTGGATGTCAGGTAAGAATTCCTTCTGAAGAAACACCTAAATCAGGTTTTTATGGTTACGTAGATCAGATTAAGGTGAATGATGGTTATCCACATAAGTCTGAACCCTGGGTAGTTATTTCAGATCGTGCCAATAATTCTGTTTTTATGGATAAAGGTAATGAGAAATCACCAAAAGAAATTCAATTTCTAGAACCGCTTTTAGTTGTAAAAGAAAATAGCTCAAAGAATCTAATTAAGGTAGCACAGTATGAACCAGATGCTTTGTTAAAAAAAATACCCGAAAAATCTGTAAAAACTTACGGCTGGATTCCGAAGGATCAGCTTCTGCTTTGGAGCAATTCATTAAAGAGGAGTGATAATGGTTTTAATGTGAAGGCTGTGCTCTTGCCCAATCATTCGGATGTTCTAAAAGATGGTGCAAAATATTTAAAAAATGATTCTGTCCTTATATTTTCATCTCCCGATCTTACCAAACCAATCAGCAAAAAATTACCTGTTGGGCAAATTGTTTATATCTACAAACAGTCCGAGACCAATAATCGATTTTTAATTGGTAAATCACCATCCTTAAAATTAGATAGCATATCCAAAGATATTTATGGCTGGGTGAGTTCTAATATCATTGCAAATTGGGGTGACCGAAGTGCTTTACGAATTGCTTCTGATTTTAACTACACAGACGCCAACCAATCGGCCATAACAAAAAGATTGCCTGACGGAACTGTTTCTGAAACACGATTTGCATTGTCTGATGCAATTAACAGAACTCCAGTGGAAAATCTGGTTTCCGTTGTACCAACTGCAATTGATCCTTCTAATAAAGCCATTTTTTTTACCAATGCTTTGGACTACAGCAAAAATTTTGTGTATAATGTTTTAGGGCAACCCATTTATTTCGATCGTTTCCGGGAAATTACCAACAGAAGTAAAAACCTGAATATCATTTTTACAATTGACATCAGCCGCAATAATAGCCAAAACTCTGCATTGGCAAAGTCTGTTTTTCAGGATATCCAGTTAAAATCAGATCAATTTAAGTATTTCAGAAATATAAAATACGGCGTTGTACTATATAAGAATAATACGTGTGGAGAAAATGTACTTTCTTCATCATTGAGCAGTAATTTTGAGGAAATTAATTCCTTCATAGATTTGCAGACGGCTAATCAAAAATGCAGCAGCGCTGGTGGACAACCATTACAAGAAGCATTGGAAGCAAGTGGCGCACTACTAAGTAAGGTGCCAGATGAGACTAATATCGTAGTTGTTGTTGGATCTACTGCATCACCTTATGGTGGTTTGAGTACAGCAATGAGAAACCTGACGCTTGGAAGAGCAAGGATGTTGTTTTTTCAGTCCGCATCAGGATCGTCTGATTATTTTAACAACTTCGTGCTCTACTCAGAAAATATTATGACAAGCACTGCCCGCAATATTGCGGAGTTGGATAAAGAAAAGATTGTGGATCAAAAGATGATAATGGATAAAAATAATTACAATCTTGTGATGGGAGAAGAGGGGATGTATTCTTTAGATTATCCAAAGGCAAGTATGTCTCAAGGCTTTGTGGTTTATCCAAAGAAAGGCGAGATTAACTCTAGTAATTTGTTGATTAAGTCATTAGATAGCCTTTTGAAACAAGTTACAGATTATAATAAAAATGTTAATTCATCCTTGGTAAGTTATTTCAAATCTGCTGTAGGAAGTTCAAAAACGACTTTAAAACCAGATTTTCGAAACCAATTTGGGGATGCCCCTGCAATTATTCCTAAAGAAGCCGCTTCTCAACTATTAATGTATAATAACCCTTTTCTTACCAAGGGTATTTATACAGACGAAATCAAAGAAAGCTATCCTGCGGTTGAAAAGGGAATACTTTTATCTGAGACCGAATATGATAAATTGAGGGCTTTTTATCAGGAAATCTATAAAGAAACACAAAGTTTCAGCTCTACATTCAGTCAAAGCTCGGCTGTTAGCAGTTATTTGTCTGTTCTTAAGAAATATTATGATGGCGAAGGGAGGTTTGATAAAGCTAAGGTGAAAAACCAATCTATGGCTTATTCTGTCGCAATTAGTACAGGATTTGACAACTCTAATGAAGATGTACTTTCTAAATTTAAACTGAGTGGATGGAAACAATCAAAAATTATTTCCAACGAGAATGTTAAAAAATATTTTAAACAATATAAAACATTGGCAGACAGATTGCTGGACAACAAAAGTAATCCAAAAATCATTATTAATCAGAATGGCGAAAAACTTTATTGGCTCAATAGATATTTTATGCCAACTACACAACCAGTAGAATCTCTGTAATGTTTTCTTTTAAAAATATTTTAAATTATTTAAGCAAAAAATTAGTTAATCAATCACAAAATATAGATAATATGGCAATGTTTAATTATGGTGTTGGGGGAAACGAAGTAAAAGTTGACGCCAACGAAGCAATCCAGCAAATTCAGGAGAACAGATCCCTAATTGTAAGTCAACTCACAGCAGATGAGCCTTATATTCCGGAGATTGTAAAAGGGTTAAAATCTGTGGACGATGTTTTCAGGCACTTTCAACCCTCTATATCAGTACAACATGAGACAGAGGACGGTACCTATGTGGATGAGGAATTCCGATTCCAGCAATTAGGAGATTTTACCCCTAAAAATCTTACTCAAAACTCAGAATATCTAAAAACACTCAGCATAGAGCAGGAGCAGTATAATAAGATATTACGACAGCTAAAAAATAATAAAATTCTTAAAAATATTCTCGAAAATCCTCAGACAAAAAATGCTTTGATAGAGGTCTTGAAGGAAGTTGCAGGAGAGTTGGAAAAATAACAAAAACTTAAACTATGGATAATAAACAGCAAGCACAGCAAAGCCAGCAAGGAGCACAGCAACAGGATCACAGACAACGTTCTGGCTCAGCGATAAATGACCTGAACAAGGTTGGTGGATTCAACTTTATCGAAACGGTTGTAGATGGTATCGCCAATATGAATCCTACAAGAAAGGCTCGTAAAGAGATTTTCTTAAACGATACTAATAAGAAGTCGGAGAGAAAAGACCTTGCCCAAAAACTGAATCTGTGGATCTCATTATTGGAAAATAATACAACAGCAGATGAGATGGCAGAAACATGCAAAAACAAAGCACTTTCTGCTGAAAAAAACCTGAAATTGAACCTTAAGAATAGTCTATCAGAGATCCGCCAGTTGGAAACCGCCTACCGTACAATGGCGCAATTCTTCAAGAATACCGAACTGGACAAGGTAGATAATGTAAGTATCGTAAATGCTTCTTTGGAGCAAATGAAAGATCTGGATAATCCACTTTTCATCGACGCAATTGCAGATGAATTCAAACAAAATTATGACAGATTGGATCTGAGAGATAACTATTCTATCCTTGCGATTCCGGGATATTTGGGGTCCAATAAAGTCGTAGAAAAATGGGCAAAAATTTGTAATGAAAACAAAGTGATGCTCGTGACAGACTTTGCTAATCTTGACAAGCCGGATGACGTGGTAGACCTTTTCCATTCTGCCAATCTTACTGGTGGCGAACTTCATAGAAGTAATGTAATCATGACCACCAATTGGCTAGTGGGCCGTGGCCGCGCTGAGGAAGTGGGCGAAGAAGAGAATGTTGATCTTCCACCATCAACTTCTATGGCCGGTAAAATTTACAAAACATTGATGTCGCAGGTTGCTGCCGGCAAAAAGCACGGCAATATAAACGAGGTAGATGCTGTAAAATTTGACCTTAAGAAAAGTGAAATTTCGCAGTTGGAAAAAATGGGATTAGTGCCCATGGTCAATGAATATGGTAAGATAATGGCATTTTCTGCTAAAACACTTTTTACGGGAGATAACATAGGTTTGCAGACTTATTCGGTAGTTCGTGTTTTCGACTATGTGACCAAAGTTTTGCTGGATTTTCTTAACAGAAGAGCATTTGAAAACTGGAATCCACGAAATGAAGATGATCTGAGAAAACAAATTGTTTCTTTTCTGGATGGAATCAAAGGTCCTGATAAATTGATTGAGAAATTTAAAATCGTAAGGTTTGAACAGGATAAAGTGAACAAAGACCGTGTATGGCTGGATATTAGAATGACACCCTATTTTCCTACAAAAAGTTTTGTTATCAAACTTGATGGACATAAAGGCGATGATGGAAATGAATGGGATGCTGAGTACCAACAAGAATAAATTTTAAATATTTATAAAAGTAAAGGGAATTTACATCTCGTATGTGAATTCCTTTTTTTTCATAAAATTGACTGATATGAGAATACATAATTTTTTAATATCAATGATGATCTCATTATTTATGATATCTTGTAAAAAGGAATACCAAAGACCAGATCACTTTTCGGTCGATCTGTTTAAAAATGAAAAAAATGAACAGCAGAAAAAAATATGGTCTTCGGAGGATGCGATGGAGAAAAGTTTACTTGTCATAAAGAGTATTAAAACTGAATTGATTAGCAGTGCAAATGCTAATAATAAACCAATCTATATTTATAAAGTTAGTTCAGGTAAAGTTTTAAAAAGTTCGAAGGACAGTGTTATTTTTCCTTTTAGAATAATATCAGATCATGATTTAAAGATCAAAAATGATTCAATAACGATTTACCTGATTGCTCCCAAATCCTACAGATTATTTTTAAAAGATTTGAATGTACAATACCAAACTTTGCCATCATCACCATCTCACTAGACATAACATTATTTTTTAAGTTTTTTAAAAATTGTCGTAATTCTACTACAAAGAAAA